>JABDGR010000005.1 GCA_013285985.1 Verrucomicrobiota bacterium | reverse complement strand
GCGGACTTCGCTGCGGAGAATGGCCTCGGCCAGCGGGTCTTCGAGGTAATTCTCGACCGCGCGGCGCAGGGGTCGCGCGCCGTATTTTTCATCCCAGCCCTTGGCGAGGAGGAATTCCTTGGCGGTGTCATCCACTTCGATTTCGATTTTCTGGCTGGAAAGGCGCTTGCGCACCTTCGACAGCTCCAGTTCGATGACCTTCTTCATGTGCTCTTTGCTAAGCGCGTGGAAGACGACGATCTGGTTGACGCGGTTGAGGAACTCCGGCTTAAAGTGCCGTTTTAATTCCTCCATGATGCGGGCCTTGGATTTCTCGTGATCCGCATCGCCGCTGGCGCCAACATCAAAGCCCATCGAGGATGGCCGCTGCAGCAGGTCCGCCCCAACATTCGAGGTCATGATCAAAATGGTGTTGCGGAAGTCCACCGTGCGACCGAGCGAATCCGTCAGGCGGCCGTCTTCAAGCACTTGGAGGAGAAGCTGCACGACATCCGGGTGCGCCTTCTCGATTTCGTCGAAGAGCACGACCGAATAGGGCTTGCGGCGCACGGCTTCCGTGAGCTGGCCGCCTTCCTCGTAACCGATGTAGCCGGGAGGCGAACCAATGAGGCGCGAGACCGAGAATTTTTCCATGTATTCGGACATGTCGATCTGCAACAGGGCGTCCTGATTACCAAAGATGCGCTCGGCAAGAGTTTTGGCCAGGTGCGTTTTGCCGACGCCCGTCGGGCCGAGGAAAAGGAAAGAACCGATGGGCCGGCGAGGGTCTTTCAAGTCCGCCCGCGAACGGCGCAGGGCCTTGGCGATAACCTCGGTGGCCTCCTCCTGGCCGATGACGTTGACCTGGAGTTCCTTTTCCAAATTGAGGAGTTTCTGGCTCTCCTTTTGCTCCATGCGTGACAAGGGGATGCCGGTCCAGTCGGACACGACCTGGAGCATCTCGTCCTCGCCGACGGTGATGGTGCGCTGCTCGCGCGTGTGCTTCCATTGCTCAATGGCCTGGTCACGCTTGTGGCGCACTTGCTTTTCAAGATCACGGTATTTCGCGGCCTCTTCGAAGTGCTGTTTCGCAATGGCGTCTTCCTTCTCCGCGCAGACTTTTTCGATTTCCTTGGATAATTCCTCGATTTCCGGCGGGCGGTTCAGACCTTCGATGCGGGCGCGGGAGCCGGCCTCGTCAAGGACGTCAATCGCCTTGTCAGGCAGGAAGCGCGCAGTGATATAGCGGTCGGAAAGTTTCGCGGCCAGTTCGAGCGCCTTGTCGGTATAGACGACCTTGTGGTGCTCCTCGTATTTCTGGCGCAAGCCCTTGAGGATGAGCACGGTCTCGTCCACGCTGGGCGCCTCAACCTTGACCGATTGAAAACGGCGGTCCAGCGCGCTGTCCTTCTCGATATACTTGCGGTATTCGCCCAGGGTCGTCGCGCCGATGCACTGCAGTTCGCCGCGGGACAGCGCCGGCTTGAAGATGTTCGAGGCGTCCATCGCGCCTTCGGCCGCGCCGGCGCCGACGATGGTGTGCAGCTCGTCAATAAAGAGGAGGATGTTTTTGGCGCGGCGGATTTCATCCATGACCGCCTTGATGCGCTCTTCAAACTGGCCGCGGTATTTCGTGCCGGCGACCATCAGGGCGAGGTCGAGGGTGATGACGCGCTTGTCCAAAAGTATTTCCGGCACGATACCCGAGGCGATTTCCTGGGCGAGGCCCTCGACAATGGCTGTCTTGCCCACGCCGGCTTCACCGATGAGCACGGGATTATTTTTGGTGCGGCGGCACAAAATCTGCACGACGCGGCGGATTTCCGACTTGCGGCCGATGACGGGATCCAGTTCGCCGTTGCGCGCCAGTTCCGTCAAATCACGACCAAACGCCTTGAGCGCGGGCGTTTTGATTTCCTTCTTCTCCTCGGGATTCGCCGAAGGCGTGGGTTGGGCGGCAGTTGGGGCCGCTGGCGGGTTCCTCGGGCGGCGGTGCGCCCGTTTCACCGGAGAAGTTCGGGTCCAACTCGGCCAAAATTTCGCTGCGGCAGCGCTCGATGTCCACATCAAGGCTCTTGAGCACGCGGGCGGCGACGCCCTCGCCCTCGCGCAGGAGGCCGAGGAGAATGTGTTCCGTGCCAATATAGGAATGGTTGAGCGCCTTGGCTTCCTTTTGCGCCAATGCCAAAACTTTTTTCACCCGTGGCGTGTAAGGGATGCTGCCGGTCGGCTTCGCTTCCGGGCCGGTGCCAACCTGTTTTTCGACGGCATTGCGCACCGTCTCCAGATCCAGCCCCATTTTTTGCAACACATTCACGGCGACGCCCTGGCCAAGGTTGATCAAGCCCAGCAGCAAGTGCTCGGTCCCCACGTAATTGTGGTGAAACCGGTCGGCCTCTTTGCGCGCAAGCGCCAGCACTTGCTGGGCCCGCGGCGTGAAGTTGTTGGTGGGTTCAGCCATGATGGAGTTTTTTAAAATTATAGGGCGGTAAACAAGTCGCGCAACACTTAGTATGCTAGGCGGAAATCGGGCAAAACACGAGCCGCAATATCGGCGGTGCGCTCAATTCTTTTCGAAGGCACGGTCGAAGTTAAGCGGTGGCAACGCGGAAAGTTGTTCGCGCAGGAAACGGGCGCGGGCGAGGTCGCGCTTCTGGCCTTCCATCAAGCCCTTGGCCGCCAGCTGCACGTGGCCAGGCTGGCTTTCGATAAACAGCCGGTCCAGCCGGGGCCGTTCCGTATCGGGCAGCAGCGTCAGATCAGCCGCCAGACGCAGCAGGGAGAGGCAGTTCATCGCCTCGACGGAGGTCAACAAGTGCGCGTTGCGCACGGTGCCGTAGGCGCGCCCGATTTTGTCAAGCAGCTTCACCGAGTCGCCTTCCAGCAGCTTCGCCCGCGCGTTCTGCTCCTGTTCGACAATCGTCTGCAGCACCGAGGTGACACGTTTGATGATGTCCTCCTCGCTTTCGCCAAGGGTCTGTTGGTTGGAAATCTGGAAAATACTGCCGCTGGCCTCCGAGCCTTCGCCATACCAGCCACGCACGGCGAGGCCGAGCTGGTTCACCGCGCGGATGGCCTGTTCCATCTGGCTCGCGAGCACCAGGCCGGGCAAGTGCATCATCACCGATGCGCGCAGGCCCGTGCCCAAGTTTGTCGGGCACGCTGTAAGGTAGCCCAGTTCCGGAGAAAATGCCAGGTCGAGTTTTTCCTCGAGACTGTTGTCCAGCGCATCCGCCAGCTTCCATACGCGCTTGAATTGGAAGCCTGGGCGCATCACTTGCAGGCGCAGGTGGTCTTCTTCATTGATCATCACCGCCATGCCATGGTCGCGGCTGACCACCACGCCCGCGCCCGGCGAGGCCGAGGATAGTTCGCGGCTGATGAGGTGACGCTCGACGAGCACCTGTTTCTCCAAGTCATCCAGCGCCGTCAAATCGAGCACATAGGCTTTTTTCATCTGGGTCGTCGCATTGGCGGCTTCGATGCACCGGGTAAAAATTTCCCGCCGTTGTGCCTCTTTGGCCCACCCGGGGAACGGAAAGTCGCGCAAATTCCGCGCCAGCCGGATGCGCGTGCTCAGCACAATCGGCCCCGACGGCGAACCGCCCGGCACGACTTCGGCCGGAGTGTCCAGTATGGGAAGAATTTGCATGTTGGCTATGGTGTAGAAACCCCGAAAAGCTCAAGAAGTGGCCGCCGGTGCGGCGAGTTGTGCACGCAGGGCGCCCAGCCGGTCCCGGCAGCGGGCGGCGACTTCAAAGTTTTCGGTCTTAACGGCATCCTGCAATTCCCGTTCCACATTTTCCATTTCGCGGCGCAAACCGAGGTTGCGCCATTGACGCGCGGGAATTTTCCCCTTGTGCTGGCCGCCCTTGTGCAAGCCGGAGATGAGGGGCAAGAGGATGGGCTTCAGGTTGTCGTAACACACCGCACAACCCAGCCGCCCGGTCTTCTTGAAGTTCTGCGCCGAACTCCCGCATTGTTCGCAGACCAGGTTGCCTGCTCCGAGCTCGGCCGGCTCTTCCGCCGGTCCGGCAAAGCTTTTTGCCAGCAAATCCGCCAGCGAAAAACCCTCCGGATCGGTCACGCCTTTGGTCTGCGCGCACTCTTCACACAGGTCCACTTTCTGGATCTGGTTCTTGACGATTTGCGTCAGGTGGACCGTCGCGGGCTTGCCGCACAGGTCGCAATGGAGGGAGTCGCCCATGATGGGTAAATATCACTTATCGGCAACAAAGTGAAGGGCATAATGCGTGCCAGGTTGGTTACGCCTAACCCTTTAAGCGTTAGCGTGGTGAAGAGGCGCAAGGCAAACATCGGCATCCGAAAACTTCCTGACGGTTATCGAAACTGATGCGTCAGCCTGGGATTGCTCTGGCTGGGGGCATGCGTTATGAAGTAGCCACTTTTCGGCGTCAATCACCCCCAATATGCCCTCTGTGAGAATCCCGTCCGTTGTCATCGCCTTAGCAGTCGGAGCAATTGCATTTGCCACCGTTTCAAGTGGGGCAGACCAGCCACCAGCCGCGTCCGGACCGAGTGATGCAACCACACCGGTGGTCGCGTCCGCACAGGCTACCGCTAATCCGGCGTTCAAACCCGTTCCCGATGCCGACATGCAACGGATCTACGACGAAATCAAAACACCCTATAAATTCGGCATTGTAATTAAGCCGGGTGAAGGCGAAGTCGCCGATTGCCCAAGCGTGTTCCGTTACCACGACAAATGGTACATGCTCTACGTCAGCATCAAGGACAAGGTCGGCTACGAAACTTTCCTGGCTGAAAGCGATGACCTGCTGCACTGGAACAAGCTTGGCAAAATCATGCCGTTTGCCGGCAGCGGTTGGGACCAATGGCAGGCTGACGGCGGCATCGCCCTCGCCGATCCGAATTTTGGCGGCACCAACGAGCTTCAGACTTACGATGGCAAATACTGGATGTCCTACATCGGTGGCGCAAAGCAGGGTTACGAGACCGACCCGCTGGCCATCGGCCTCGCCTGGACAAAAGCGCCCGACAAGCCCGAGCCGTGGACTCGATTTACCGAAAACCCCGTTCTTTCCACCGAGCAGCCCGACGTGCGCGCGTTTGAAAAAAAGACACTCTACAAAAGCAATATCCTCTGGGACAAAGCGGCTTCACTCGGCTCGCCCTTTGTAATGTTCTACAACGGCAAGCAGGAAGGCCAGGCCACCGAACGCATTGGTATGGCCGTATCCAAGGATATGGTGCACTGGACGCGCTACGGCGACGGCCCGGTCATTGACAACGGCAAGAAAGGAATTTCCGGCGACCCGGAAGTCGTCCGCCTCGGCGATTTATGGGTCATGATTTATTATGGCTTCCTCTGGGGCCCGGTGAAAGGCGCGTTCGACACCTTCGCCTGCTCCACCGACCTCGTTCACTGGACAAAATGGAGCGGCCAACCCCTCATTTCGCCATCGGAACCGTGGGACAAAACTTTCGCCCACAAACCGTACGTCGTTAAATACAATGGCGTGGTCTATCATTTTTACTGCGCCGTCGGCACGCAAGGCCGGGCCATCGCCGTCGCGACGTCGAAAGATTTTCGCCCCGCACCAACCCCCGAAAAGACTGACACAGCCCCATGAACTTCCGCCTCGTCTCCTCCCTGCTCGCATTTTTTTTCCTTGCTGCCAGTCCGCTACACGGAGCGGCCATCTCCATCGTGCTCGACGCCAACGCCGCGCCGCGCGTCGAGTATGGCGCAACCCGCCTGGCCGATGCACTGAAGAGCGCCGGACTCGACGCGGCTGTCGTCCACACACCAACCGACGCACTCGCCGGAACGCCGCGCATCGTCGTCGGCCCGGCGAAGAGCACGGGGGTTCAATCCCTCGTCAGCGCAAACCAGTTGCAGCTCAAGGACGGCGACCTCAAGCCCGAAGGCTTCCTCCTCGCGACGTGCGCCAATGGGACCATTGCCGTGGCGGGCGGCGATGATTCCGGGGCGCTCTATGGCTGTCTGGAGCTGGCTGCGCGCGTGCGCGACGCCAAAAAATTGCCGACGGACCTACATTTCATCGACGCTCCGGCCTTCAAGATGCGCGGGCCGTGCTTCGGCATGCAAAAAACGTACTTGTTGCCCGGACGCAAAACGTACGAATACCCCTATACCGACGAACTTTTTCCGTTCTTTTACGACAAACAATTCTGGACCGAGTATCTCGACATGCTCGCCGCGAACCGGATGAACACGCTCTTTATCTGGGCCGGCCATCCTTTCGCTTCTCTCGTCAGAGTGCCGGATTATCCCTACGCGCTGGAAGTCTCGGATGAGCAATTCAAGAAGAACACTGAAATGTACCGCTACATCGTACAGGAGGCTGACAAGCGCGGCATCTGGGTCGTGCAGATGTTCTATAATATTTTGCTCTCGAAACCCTTTGCCGACAAAAACGGCCTCGCCACCCAGTTGAAGGCACCCACGCCCCTCGCCGCGGACTATACACGCAAGTCCATCGCCGAATTCGTCAAGCAATACCCCAACGTCGGCCTCATGGTCTGCCTCGGCGAAGCGCTCACGGGCACCGACAACCAATTTTATTGGGCCACGCAGGTGATCATCCCCGGCGTCAAGGACGGCATGGCCGAGGCCGGCCTCACGCAGGAGCCACCGCTCGTCGTCCGCGCGCACACGATTAACGACCCCGTTGCCCTCATGACGGAGATGCTCAAAACGTACCACAATCTTTACTCCGAGGCGAAATTCAACGGTGAATCCCTCACGACTTGGGAACCGCGCGGGCCACTGCAAAAGCAGCAGCAGGATTTGGGCAACCTCGCCTCGACGCATATGACCAACATCCATATCATGGCCAATCTCGAGCCGTTCCGGTATGGTGACACGATTTTCATCCAAAAATCTGTCCTGGCCGCGCGTGACCGCCTGAACGCCCGCGGGATGCACCTTTACCCGCTCTCCTATTGGAACTGGCCCGATGCGCCGGACAAGACTGACGTTCCGCTCAAACAATATAATCGCGACTGGATTTGGTTCGAGGCCTGGTCGCGGTATATGTGGAACCCCGACCGCGATGCCGCGGGCGAGCGCACCTACTGGATTGGCCGCCTCACCGAAATGTATGGCTCGCCGCAGGCTGCTGCGTCCATCCTCGACGCCTACAATGACTCCGGCGAAATCGCCCCGCGCCTCATCCGCCGCTTCGGCATCACGGAAGGCAACCGCCAGACGCTTTCCCTCGGCATGACGCTCGACGAACTCGTCCGCCCCGAAAGATACAGCGTTTACTCCGGCCTCTGGGAATCGCAGTCGCCCCCGGGTGAGCGCCTCGATGTGTACACGGATCGGGAATGGAACAAACAGTCACACGAGGGCGAAACCCCGCCGTCCATCATCAAGGAAGTTCTCGATTTCTCCGCGAAGGCCGTCACCGAAATTGATGCCGCCGCGCCGCTCGTCACCAAAAACCGCGAGGAATTCGACCGGCTGAAGAATGACGTTTACTGCATCCAGGCCATGGCGCAAAACTACGCCGCCAAGGCCAACGCGGCGATGCTTGTGCTGCGTTATAATTACAGCCAGGACCCCAATGACATGGTGCAGGCGGAAAAATACCTCGCCGAAAGCCTCGACCACTACCGCACGCTGGCGAAGCTCACCGAAAATACCTACCAGTACGCCAACTCCATGCAAACGAGCCAGCGCAAGATTCCCGTTTCCGGCGGCTCGGGCGGCAAACCAGCCAACTATCATTGGACGCAACTTCTTCCGACCTACGAAAAGGAACTCACCGATTTTCAAGCCAAAGTTGCAGCGTTGAAAGCCGTCCCGTGAATTGCGCCCGTTGGTCGGGCTGCCATTTACCGCAAGATGATTTTATTCAGCTTTCCGTCGAAGGCGTATTGTTTTCCTGCCTCGGTCGGGAGATCAAGCATTTGCCCATTGTAGCGGAGACGGACAGGGTTGCCGAGTTTCGAGCGGATGGTGACGCGTTTGAGCGTGCTGTTTTCCCACGCGACATCCACCTCGAAGCCACCGCGGGCGCACAGGCCTGTGAACGAGCCCGTCGGCCAAGCCGAGGGCAAAGCGGGAAGCAAATCAATCTCGTTGGCCTTGGTGTCGGGCGCCCGCAACTGGCTTTGCAAAAGCATTTCCGCAATAGCCGCGGTCATGCCGAAATTGGCGTCAATCTGGTACAAGCTGCCGCTTAAAAGGTCCGGGAGCGTCTTGCGCTGGTAAAGCCCGAGCAGTTGATGATAGGCCTTGTCGCCATCCCCCACCCTCGCCCAAAGCGCGCTGCGCCAGGCATAGCTCCAGCCCGTGCCGCCATCGCCGCGCCAGGCGAGCAATTGTTTCGCAGCGTCATAAATTTTCGGGTCGACCGGGGTGATGTCCGCGCCGGGATAGAGCGCCCAGAGCGGCGACATATGGCGGTGGTTGTTTTTGCGCTGGTCAACTTCATTGAGCCATTCCATGAGGCCACCATACTGATCCACCCGGTTCGGCGGAAGCTGGGCACGCACTTGCGCAAGCTTCGTGGAGAAGTCGGCATCGGTCTTTAAGATGCGCGCAGCCTCCATGGTGGAATCAAACAAGGCACGGATGAGTTGATTGTCCATCGTCGGCCCGGCCGTCAGGTTGCCTTGTTCAGGCGAATACGACGGCGAGGTCACCAGCCAGCCGGTTTTGGGATCCTTAATCAGAAAGTCCACAAAAAATTCGGACGCGCCTTTCATCGCGGGATAGGCGTGCGCGAGAAACTGCTTGTCGCCCGTGAACAGGTAATGCTCCCACAAGTGATAACTCAACCACGCGGCGCCCGTGGGCCAGACCCCGTCAATGCCGTTGATGGGCGCAGTGCCGCGCCACAAGTCGGTGTTGTGATGCAACACCCAGCCGCCGGCGCCGTATTGCAGCTGGGCGGTTTTGTGCCCGCTGACCGTGAGGTCGTCTATCAAATCGAAAAGCGGTCCGGTGGTTTCGCTGAGATTGGTGACTTCCGCGGGCCAGTAATTCATCTCCACATTGATGTTGGTGGTCCATTTGCTTTCCCAGGGCGGGTCAAGGTTGTCATTCCAGAGGCCCTGCAGGTTGGAAGCCTGGCCACCGGCACGGCTGCTGGAAATGAGCAGGTAGCGCCCAAATTGAAAGTATAACGCCGGCAACGCGGGGTCGCCATCGAGGCCGTCCTTTTTTATCTGCAAGAGCCGCTGGTCCGTCGGCAAGTCCGCGCGTGGGCTGGTGCCGAGGTCGAGTTTTACGCGTGCATAAAGATTCTGATAGTCCTTCACGTGCGCGGCCAACAAGGTCTCAAAATTTTTCCCGGTCAGTTTTGCCTGGTCCGCCGCACAGCGCGCCGCGGGGTCGCCACTGATGTCCTGGTAGTTCTTGAAGCTCGTCGCCGCCGTCAAAAGCAGTGTCGCTGAATCGGCATTTTCCACGGTGATGGTGTCTCCCTCCGTGGTCATTTTTCCGCCGGCAATAAGGACGCGCACGCGCGATTCGAAGCGCAGCCCGTCTTCCTCGACCTGGCCAGTGAGCACGAGCGTGTCAGGGGCGATGGATTTCGTCTGCGAAGATTTATGTTGGCTGTCCATTTTCAGCGTGAAGCTGATGCTGCCGGGCTTGTCCGCCGATATCCGTTCCACAATCGCCTGATCCGGGTAACTGGCAAAGGCTTCGCGCTGGTAGGAAACATTACCGGCTTTGTAAGTCACGCGGGCGACCGCGGAATCCAGATTCAATTCGCGGCGAAAGCCCTCCGCATTTTCCTGACCGGGGAAATGCAGGCGCAAATCGCCAAAGGGCTGGTAGGCTTTCTGCCGGGACGGGTCGCCCAGAAAATTGTTTTTGGCGATCTGTCCGGCTCCAGCGAAATCCCCATCGGCTAGCAACTGGCGGATTTGCGGCAAAAACTGGACGGCATCGGGACGGGCGTAATCATGCGGTTTGCCCGTCCATAACGTATCCTCGTTGAACTGCAGGCGTTCGTCCGCCGTCCCGCTGAAAAGCATTGCGCCCAGCCGGCCGTTGCCAATGGGCAGTGCATCGCCCGGCCAGGTTTTTTCGGTGGACAACATATTCACCTTGGCGGGCGTGCTGTACCAAATCATTTCCGGCGGACTGTCCGCAGCCTGCACCAGATTCGCGCCCGCCAGCAAAAGCAGAAACGTCGCGCTGATTTGTAATCGCCTTTTCATATCTGCTTTTGCAGCGGGATGCTGTTGACGTAAATTTCGATGTTGGTGTAGCCGTCCGGGCCCAGTTTCTGCGCGTCGGCGGGGTCGTTCGGGTTGAGGCCATGGGCTTTTTCCCAGTCATCCGGGATGCCGTCGTGGTCGCTGTCCACCGGCGCGGGCCCGCCCTTCATCTCGGGATAGCCGCCAACGTCCTCTTGGGAATCGATGATGCCCGGAATGCCGGTGGCACTGCCCTTGAATGTGGTACTGCGCGTAATGACGTCTTTCACCGCACGGGCGTCGATGCTGTCATACTTCGGGTAATTCGCGCCCACGTCGGCAATCACGCTAGTGTATGCGTCCTTGGCCGACAGTGTCGGCGCGAGCGGGTCGCAAAAGGGTTGGTCGAGTTTGATTAATTTCACCACTTCGGGCTGGCCCAGCTTGATCGCTTTAAGGCTGTCCGCCTGATAATTCACGCTGCCGTTGGCCCAATTGTCGGGATTATATTGCGGATGGCCCTCCATGACGTTGTCCGCAAGGTAATACTGCTGCGGATCCTGCACCGAGCCAAAATCGGGCATCAATAAATGGAAGACCTGGCTTGCCTGACCGGGAATGTAATAATTAGCGACGAGGTTCAGTGCCTTGACCCCGCCATCGTTCGTGCGGTGCGCCCAATTGTAGACGACGTTATTGCGGATATCGAGGCGCCCGGCATAATGCACGCTTTGGTTGTATCCGCCGGCCAGGCTCCAGTTGCGGCCCGCACAATTCGCCACGAGATTGTCCAGAAAGCTGCCGATGTCGCCGGAAATGCTGCCGGCGAAAGAGTGCCCCTTGCCCGTGCCGACGTAATGAATATGCACGGACATATTGAGCGCTTCGGCAATAATCGTGCGCTGCAAGGTGATGTTTTTGGCGGAACGTGAGCTGAAGGCTTCGTCGATGGACCAGGCAATCGAGCAATGGTCCATGATGCAATTATTGCAACCGCCAAAGCCTGAGCCATCCATCGTGACTCCGGATTCGTCGCCCACGCGGATGCGCATGTAGCGGATAATGACGTCGTGCGTGGATAACGCGCCGAAAGTAAAGTTGTGCACGGCGATGCCGTCACCCGGCGCGGTCTGGCCCTCAATGCTGATGTACGGATTGCCGATGACCAGCTTGGCTTTGAGTTTGATGGCGCCGCCGACGCGAAACACCACGATGCGCGGACCTACCGCCTCCACCGCCGCGCGCAGCGAGCCAGGTATCGGTGGCTCCGTCTTTGGGTCGTAATCGTCAAGAGTAGTGACTTCGATGACGCGCCCGCCGCGCCCGCCAATCGCATAGCGCCCGTAACCTTCCGCACCGGGAAAGGCCAAATGCCGCACGCGGAAACTCCAGATATCGCCTTTCGTGACCGTTTTATCTGCATCCACCTCGTCCACGCGCCAGTAGTAAGTGTTCATGTGGCTTAGCCCCTTGGTCGGGAACTTCGCATTGGCGAAAGCGCCTTGGTATTCCGGCGAGGCCGGGGTCGCGTTGGCCACGGCTTCAGCGCTGGTGCCTAAATATATCTGATGCGCAACGGCGCTTTTCGCCGGAGCCCACACCAGCGCCGGTTCCTCGACCGCGTGCTCGTCGGTGTCCAACGGGAAGGGCTTGAGCGCCATCTTCGCCGGGTTGACGACATCAATTTCAAAACCGTTGAGAACGACCGCGCCGCCATCAGTGTCGGGCTTGATGGAGACAACAACCTCCTGCCCTTCCGTGGCGTCAAATTGCATGAAAGTGTTCGCCGCATCCACGTCGCTGGCCGCGCGGTAGGTGGGCTTGATGCCTTGCGCTTTCACCTGGCTATCAATCAAAACGCTGCACGAAGTATCCAGCGGCTTGTCGAAAGCATTGTGAAAAGTGACCAAAGTATGCGGCCCGGGTGCCAAACCGTGGATGACCATTTCCAACCCGCCGCCTTGATTCGCCATAACTCCATCGGTCGTCACGGTTGCACCGGTGTCAATGCCGCCCTTCCACATTGTTGCGCCCATTTTTCCGCCGGAAGCATTGCGCAAAGTAAAAGTAACCGATCCGAACGTGGCAGAAACCTTCTGCTGGCCATCTTTCACCAGCCAGTTTTCCCAACGCGGAGTCTGGATGTCCTTGCGGCCGTTGTCGGGGCTGATGTCCACCTTCAACGCGGCGCCCGCGCCCGGGGCAAAAAGGGCCAGGGTTGCCAACCAGACGGCACGAACAAAAAGCGGCTTCATGGCGACGCGCGTCTGACAAAACTCATCTTCCGGCCGGGGTAAATTCTCATGGTAAATTCCACAACTTTTTCTATTTCCGCTTCTCGTTGCTGGCAAACCCTATTTTGGCTTCGCCTCCGTCGGCGAAGTATTAACCACGTCAATCAACCCACCAACGTTGCCGCAAACACTAGGTTGACTCGTTGCGCGGCCAACCTAGGATTGGCCGTTACGGTCAACCCCGCCTAGCCCACGCAGCAAAACAACGCGTAACCGATTGCGCAGGCACCCCCTCCAAGCCATGATTCGCCGTTGGCCCCTTTTTGCTTTTGCCCTGGTTTCTCTTTGTGGTCACACCCGCGCCACGGCGTTGCCGCCCGCGGTGCTCAAGCCCGACGCCCTCCACCAGCACGTCACGTATTTCAATGGCATGGAGAACGAGACAGTCGTCAATGTCGTGCCCAATGATAAATCCGAAGCCTGGCTGGCAGCGAACATCCCGCTGTTTGAATGCCCGAATGCCGAGGTGGAGGAAATGTATTACTTCCGCTGGTGGGCGCTGCGCAAGCAACTCCGCCAGACCGCCGATGGCCATTTCGTCTTCACCGAGTTCAGCAACCGCGCCGACCCCATCAGTAGCGCCCTCGGCCACCACCTGATGGAAGGCCGCTGGCTGCGCGACCCGCAATACCACGACAGCTACGTCCAGTGGTGGCTGCGTGGCAACCACGGCGGCCCGCAGACGAACCTGCACAATTACAGCAGCTGGTTCGCCTATGCGCTTTACCAGCGCTACCTCGTCACCCATGACAAAAAATCCCTCACCGACCTGCTCGACGACTTGATTGCCGATTACGCACTCTGGGACCAACAAAGGCAACTGCCCAACGGCATGTATTGGCAATTTGACGTGCGTGACGCGATGGAGGAGTCCATTAGCGGCTCGCGCACCAAGAAAAACATCCGCCCGACCATCAACAGTTACATGTTTGGCAACGCCCAAGCGATCGCCGCGATTGCGCGTCTCGCGGACAAGCCCGACGTCGCGGCCACGTTCGACAAAAAAGCCGCCGACTTGAAAGCGCTGGTCCAAAAGAACCTGTGGGATGCCGACGCGAAATTTTTCGAGGTCGTCGAAGAACCCGAGGGCACTTTCTCCAACGCGCGGGAGGAAATCGGTTTCATCCCGTGGTACTTTGAACTGCCCGACAAGAACGCGGGCTACGAGGCTGCCTGGGCGCAATTGACCGACCCGAAGGGCTTCAACGCGCCCTTCGGCATCACCACCGCCGAACGCCGCAACCCTGCATTTCGTTCGCACGGCACCGGCAATTGCGAATGGGACGGCGCGGTCTGGCCCTTTGCCACCTCGCAGACCCTTACCGCGCTGGGCAACGTCCTGCGTGATTACCCGCAAAACTTCGTCACCGCGCACGATTATTACGATGCCTTCCTCACCTACGTGAAGTCCCAGCGGCTCGACGGCCATCCGCACATCGGCGAATACCTGGATGAAACCACCGGCGCCTGGCTCATCAAGGCATCCAAGGCTGAGCGCAGCCGCTGGTATAATCACTCAACCTTCTCCGACCTGCTTATCACCGGCCTCATCGGCCTGCGCCCACGCGACGATGAAACCCTCGAACTCAACCCATTGCTGCCGGATAAGACGTGGAACTGGTTCTGCCTCGACGGCGTGGTCTACCACGGCCGATCGCTGACGATTTTGTGGGACCAGGACGGTGAGCACTATAAACACGGCAAGGGCCTCACGGTGATGGCGGATGGCAAAGCCTTCGCGCACTCGGATACCTTTGGCCCGCTGAAAGTAGAGCTGCCAAAGCAATAAGGCCGGCCAGCCCGCCGCAATCTGGTCACACCACAAACATTTCCATCGCACACCATGAAATCAAAATCTTCCGGCTTATTCCGCAATCTTGCACTGCTCGCGATAATAGCCAGCGCAACCGCCATCCCCGGCAGTTTATTCGCCGTTGATGCCCCAGCTCAAAAGTCCGTCCAACAATGGGACGTTTTTGAGGTACAACTTTCCGGGCCCGCAGGCGGCAATCCATTCACCGACGTCCAACTTTCCTGTAATTTTTCCGATGGCACGCGCACTGTGACGGTAAATGGGTTTTATGACGGCGACGGCGTGTACCGTATTCGTTTCATGCCCGACCATCCGGGCGGCTGGAGTTATACTACTGGGAGCAACGCCCCCGCCCTCGCAGGTAAAACCGGATCTTTCCAAGTCACGCCCGCCACGGGCAAAGACCACGGCCCGGTCTATGTCCGCAACACCTACCACTTCGCCTATGGCGACGGTACGCCCTACAACGAAATCGGCACAACCTCCTACATCTGGGTCCACGCGCCTGACGACTGGGAAGACGTGACGCTCAAGACACTCGCAGACTCCCCCTTCAACAAAATCCGGATGTTGATTTTCCCACACGACTACAATTTTCGCAAAACCATCGCGCCGACGCTGTTCCCCTTTGTCGGCACGCCCCCGCGTGATTGGGACTACACCCGCTTCAATCCCGCGTTTTTCCAACACCTGGAAAAACGCATCGGCCAACTTCGTGATCTCAATATCGAAGCCGACCTGATTCTCTTCCATCCCTACGGCAACAGCTATGGCCCCAACAATTCGGGCTTCAACAACATGGGGAGAGCCGCGGACGACCGTTACCTGCGTTATATCGTCGCGCGGCTGGCGGCGTACCGCAACGTCTGGTGGTCGCTTGCCAACGAATGGGACTTTATCCGGGTCAAAACCGAAGCCGACTTCGTCCATTACGGCGAAGTGGTTTCCTCGAACGACCCGTACGGGCATATGCTTTCCATTCACAACGGCGCGCTCATATTCAACAACACCCTGCCATGGATCACCCATTCCAGCATCCAAAACGGCGACGCGGTCGTCGAATCCTCCCGCGCCGAGCTTTATCGCGATGTCTTTCGCAAGCCCGTCGTTTACGATGAAGTAAAATATGAAGGCACGGGTGCCGCGCGTTGGGCGCAGCTCACACCCGAAGAAATGGTTCATCGCTTCTGGGAAGGCACCATCGGCGGCACCTATGTCGGCCATAGCGAATACGATGTGGTGGATGGCGATTACTGGCTCGCCTATGGCGGGAAACTCTATGGCCAAAGCCCGCCGCGCCTGGCTTTTCTGAAAAAAGTTCTCGATGATGGCCCGGCCCGCGGCATTGACCAAATTGACAAATGGCAGGATTCACCGGTTGCCGGCGTCCCCGGGCAGTATTACCTTGTCTATTTCGGGCTGAACAAGCCCACCACTTGGGCATTCCAGCTCTACAAAAACGGCCTCCGCGATGGCTTGCACTTCAAAGTGGAAATTCTCGACACGTGGAACATGACGGTCACGCCGGTGGACGGCGATTTCGTGACTGCGAAAAAAGACAATTATTACTTCGTGGATGAACAGAACCGATCCATCACCCTTCCGGGAAATCCCTACATTGCCCTGCGCATTCGCCGCGTGGACAACACGCCCGCGGTGCCCCTAACCGCGCCCAACGGTGAATGAGTCACGGGCGTTCTCATTGAAATCATGAAAGTTCCCTTTCCCCGGGAAGGCATCATCGCCGCGCTCGCCATCCCGACGGATGCTCATGGGCGGGTGATGAAGCGCGCGTTGGCCGCCCACATTGGATGGATGCGCACGCACGGCATCCACGGCGTGCTCGCCCTCAGCAGTACTGGCGAGTTCCCGCACTTTTCCATTGAGGAGCGCAAGGCCGTCCTCGAACTCGTCGCCGAACTTGCCGCGCCCCTGCCCGTTATCGCCAATATCAGCGACATCCGCCCGTCGGTCGCCGCCGAACTTGGAAAATTCGCGCGCCGCCTTAAATTACCCGGCGTCGCCCTCATGCCTCCAGGCATGTATCCGGTTTCCGATGCCGACCAACTGGCTTATTTCGCGAAGGTGGCGGAAGCGACGCAATTGCCCGCCATGCTCTACAATTTTCCGGAGTTGATGCGAAACCGTATCGCGCCAGAAACGATCGCCGCATTTGCCCAACGCGCCCCGCTGGCCGCCATCAAGCAAAGCGGCGCGGAAATTACCTATCACAAAACTTTGATTCAACTTGGTCGCGAATTTGATTTCGAAGTCTTCACCGGGGCCGACACGCGTCTGCCGGAATTATTTTCCATGGGTGTCGCGGGCTGCGTGGGCGGCCTCGCCAATTTCGTGCCGGATCTGATGGTCGGCATTTTTCAACGTTGCCGGCAAAACACACGCGTCCATCCCGCTGCCGCCCAGATGAAGGAAATCGGCGCGATTATCGACCGGTTGCATTTCCCCCGGAACATCGCCGCCGGAATTGAGGCACGCGGCCTCGAGCCCGGCCTGCCCAAATCCATTGTTTCCGCGGAGTCGACAAAAATTTATCGCGGGGTGGTGGCGGAATTGCGCGTACGCTTCAAGAAATGGAAACTGGCCCCGGCCGTCCCATGAAGCGCAATTATAAATGGGCCGTCGTCGGCATGCTGTGGTTGATCTGCTTTTTCAACTATGCGGACCGGCAGGCAATTTCCTCGGTAATGCCCAAGCTTCAGGCAGAATTTGGTTTTAGCGCCGAGCAGCAGGGCTGGATTTTCTCCGGCTTCAAATGGGTTTACGCCGGGAGCGCGCTGTTCGCCGGCTATATCGCCGATCGCCTTTCGCGCAAGCAACTCATCCTCGGGGGCTGTCTGTTCTGGAGCGCCGCCACCAGCTTGACGGGCTGGTGCGGCCGGCTTTGGCAATTTGTCACCGTGCGCGTTGTGGAAGGCCTCGGGGAAGCTTTTTATTTTCCCGCCTCGATGTCGCTGCTCAGCGACTACCATGATCAGCGCACGCGTTCCCGCGCCATGTCCTTCCACCAATCGAGCGTCTATTTTGGCGCCATCGGGGGGAGCTGGCTCGCCGCCTGGCTGGCGGAACATTACAACTGGCGCCTGGGTTTTTATTTTTTTGGCATCGCGGGAGTTTTATTGGCGCTCGTGCTTTACGCTTTTTTGCGCGAGCCCGTCCGAGGTGCGGCCGACCGGGTTACAACGACTGATAAAGAACCATCATTAATCGATAAGACTCCGCCGCAATCCAGCCTGGGCATCAAGGAAACGGCTCGTGAAATCCTGGGAAAACCGGCGGCCATCCTCCTGTTTACGGCTTTTATTTGTGCAAATTCGGTGGCGGGAATTTTTCTCGATTGGACGCCAACCTTTCTCGGCGAAAAATTCGGCTTCAAGCTCGCAGCGGCCGGGTTATCCGCGGCGCTTTTCATCAATTTCGCCAGCGCGTGCAGCGTCCCGCTGGGCGGCTTGCTGGCCGACCGCTGGGCCGGCCGCTTTGCCGGAGGCCGCATGACTGTGCAGGCGCTGGGCTTGCTTGGCGGCGCAGCCTTTATCGCCCTCGTCGGCCACACGACGAGCAAGACGACGCTCATCATTTCCATGACTATTTTTGGCCTCGGCAAAGGCCTATATGACGCCAATATTTTCGCCTCACTGTATGATGTCGTCCACCCTCGCACCCGCGCCACTGCCGCCGGCCTGATGAACACCTTCGGCTGGGGCGGCAGCGCTCTCGGCACGGTCGCCTTCGGCTACGCGGTCGATTACGGCCCCTACGGCACCAAAATCGAGAACATGAGCTACGCCATCGCCTTCGGGGCGATCATCTATATTGTCGGAGCCGCCCTTTTGCTGACCGCAGCTTATATGATCACCAATCGAAATGGCCGACGCGTTCCTGTTTCCACCTGAAACTTGTAATTCAATTTTATGAAAGCCCTGATATCCCTTTTGATTCTCGCCGTCATTTCCACGCTGCCGGCGTGCAAGAACATTCCTGCCGCTGCTGAGTCGACTCCGAGTGAGCACCCGGATGCCCTGATCTCTTCCGAATTTATCAATGAAGGCGCGCCGTATCCGTCCTGCCACGCTTCGACCATTGCCGAAGTCGCTCCGGGACATCTCGTCGCCGCGTGGTTTGGCGGCACGGCTGAACGCAACCCCGACGTCGGCATCTGGGTTGCGCGGCAGGAAAATGGCCAATGGCTCAAAGGTGTCGAAGTTGCCAACGGCATTCAGGCCGATGGCTCCCCGCGCCTGCCGACCTGGAACCCCGTCCTTTTTCAAGCGCCGAAGGACGGCCCGCTGGTGTTGTTCTACAAAGTCGGCCCCAAACCCGCCGCATGGTGGGGCATGATCATGTTTTCGAAAGATGGCGGCAAAACCTGGAGCAAACCCGAGCGCCTGCCGGACGGCATCCTCGGCGCCATCAAAAACAAAACCGTGGCGCTGTCGGACGACGCGTGGCTAAGCCCATCAAGCCTCGAGGCAACAGAAGACCACCGCCTTTATTTCGAAATCTCCCGCGACCAGGGCAAAACCTGGCAAAGCAGCGGCCCGATTGCCCGCGGCGATAAAGACCTGAACGGCATCCAACCCACCATTTTGTTTTACCGCGATGGACGCTTGCAGGCACTCTGTCGAACCAATGACGGCGTCATCGCGCAAACCTGGTCGAAGGACAATGGCAGGACTTGGAGCCCGCTGGCGCCAACCACCCTGCCCAATAATAATTCGGGCATTGACGGTGTCACCCTCGCCGACGGCCGCCAATTGCTGGTCTATAACAATACGGGCCCCGATCCCAACAATACCACCAAGGGCAAAGGCTTCCGCTACCCGCTCGATGTCGCCATTTCCGCGGATGGCGAAAATTGGCAGCATGTTCTGACCCTCGAAAGTAAACCTGGCGGTGATGGCTACTCGTATCCGGCGGTTATCCAGACTTCCGACGGTCTCGTCCACATTACCTACACCTGGCTGCGCAAGCACATCAAGCATGTGGTGCTTGACCCGAAGAAATTGTAATTTCTAATCGTCCGCCGATGATCTTGAAAAAACTCCTTCCGTGGTTTGCTACGAGTGCGTTGCTGGGCATGGCTGCTTCTTTGCCCGCCGCGGATGCCCCCGCCCCCGCTACAACCTTGCGCGTCACCACCCTGCAATGCGATCATGACACCGACCCGCTCGGCGTGGATGTCGCCGCGCCGCGTCTTTCCTGGCAGGTTGAGAGCAACGAGCGCGGCCAAAAACAAACCGCGTGGCAAATCCTCGCCGCCTCGTCGCCTGAACTTCTTACACAGGACCACGGCGATGTTTGGGACAGCGGGCGCATTGCGTCTGACGCCACGACGGACATCCCCTACGCGGGCAGTCGGCTCTCTTCATTGCAGCAAGTTTTTTGGAAAGTACGGGGGTGGGATCGCGACGGCAAGTCCACAGCCTGGAGTTCCGCCGCCACCTGGACGATGGGCGTGCTGCGACCCGCCGACTGGGCGGGCACCTGGATTGTCGCACCGGGCATGACCGAGTCGCTGCTCTTGCGCAGCGAATTTTCCGTGAAACCCGGATTGCGGAGGGCGCTGGCGAACGTCTCCGGCCTGGGCCAATATGAAATGTATTTCAACGGCGCGAAAGTCGGTGCCGACGTGCTGACGCCGGGATGGACGAATTACGAAAGCACCATTCTTTACGATACACTGGATGTGACCGCCCTGCTACATGAGGGACCGAACGCCACCGGGCTTTTTCTCGGCAATGGCATTTACGATGTCGTGCGCCGTGATCGTTTTGCCAAATTTCTCGGCTTCTTTGGTCCCCAGCGCGCCATCCTCAGCCTCAGCCTCGAATACAACGACGGCACGGTTGATTATTTCGGCACCGACGAATCGTGGCGAGTGCAACCCGGGCCCA
The DNA here is from genome assembly GCA_013285985.1 of Verrucomicrobiota bacterium. GTDB lineage: Bacteria > Verrucomicrobiota > Verrucomicrobiia > Opitutales > JABDGR01 > JABDGR01. Next base: position 27,612 of record JABDGR010000005.1, on the reverse strand, counting down.
TCACCTTCGGCACCATTTACGGCGGGGAAGACTATGACGCCCGCCTGCGGCCCCCGGGCTGGAACAAAGCGGGCTTTGACGACCATCTCTGGCCGCACGCGGTGGCCATGATCCGGCCAAGCGGAACATTGCGCGGCCATAGCGAGGCTGCGCCGCCCATCCGCGTGATTGAAATTCGCCAGCCGGTTGCCGTCCACCCCAACGCCGACGGCAGCATACTTTACGACCTCGGCCAAAACGCCTCGTATATGCCGCGCATCCGTGTCGCCGGCCCGGCGGGCAGTACGGTGCGCCTCACACCATCGGAAATCATCAATGCCGACGGCTCGCTCAACCGCGGCACGATGGGCGGCACCGACCGCGGCATTTCCTGGTGGCAATACACGAAAGCTACCGATGAGGAGGAAACCTGGTCGCCAAGTTTTTGCTATATCGGCTGCCGGTATTTGAAAGCGGAATTTTTCCCGGCGGGCGAAGCCGCGCCCTCAACCGCCGCCACCCCGCCCGCCGATGCCGACAAATCCAAACTTCCGCACCTCGTCGCCGTGGAGGGTCAGGTCGTCCATTCGACCTCCTCACCCGCCGGAACTTTCGCCACATCGAATACCCTACTGAACAAAATCCGCGACCTCGTGCGCTGGGCCATCAGTTCGAACATGATGTCCCTGCTCACCGACTGCCCACACCGCGAAAAACTCGGCTGGCTCGATGACGTCCACCTCGTCGGTCCGTCGGTGCGCTACGAATTCGACACTGCGCGCCTCTTCGACAAGATCACGCGCGACATGGCCGAAGCGCAGATTACCGAAGGCGAAGACAAGGGGCTCATCCCCAATATCGCTCCCGAATACACCAAATTCAAGGGCGACTACCGCGACGCCGCCGAATGGGGCTCCGCCTTCCTCGACGTGCCCTGGCAACAATACCAATTCACCGGCGACCTTGAACTTTTGCGCACCAATTACACCGCGATGAAAAACTATTTCGCCTATCTTGAAAAAGGCGCCAAGGACGGCATTGTTTCCGATGGCCTGGGCGACTGGTATGACCTCGACCCGAAGCACACGCGTTTCTCGGAACTCACGCCTCCACCCCTCACCGCCACCGCGTTCTATTATTACGACGCAACACTCCTCGCAAAAACCGCTGCGCTCCTCGGTAAAGTAGACGAGGCCCAGGACTACGCCGCCCGCGCGGAACGGATTCGCGCCGACTTCAACCGCAAGTTTTTTGATGCTGCCAAGGGCACTTACGCGTTGAATTCGCAAACCGGGAATGCCATCCCGCTCTTCATGGGCATTACCGAACCGGCCGACCGTGCGCGGGTGCTCGACGCTGTTGAACAAGACGTGGCCCAGCGTGGCTACTCGATGACTTCAGGTGAAGTTGGGTTTCGCTTCCTCTTGCAGGCCCTCGCTGGCACGGGCCACTCGGATGACATTTACCGCATGGTCAACCAGACGGACAAACCCGGCTACGGCTTCCAGATTCAAAAGGGAGAAACCTCGCTCAATGAATCCTGGGACGCCAGCAACGGCGTCTCGCACGACCACTTCATGTTCGGCCAAATTACTGAGTGGTTTTATAAAGACCTCGCCGGAATTGACACCGACCCATCGACACCGGGCTTCAAGAAAATAATCCTTCACCCTGCCCCCGTCGGCGACCTCGCCTGGGTCGAGGCCAGTTACAATTCCGTCCACGGCAAAATATCCGTCCGCTGGGAACATCAAGAGGGGCATTTCGTGCTCAAAACCACAATTCCGGCAAACACCACCGGCATCGTCTTCGTCCCCGCACGTGAAAATACGCCGGTCACCGAAAGCGATGCCCCCGCAGAAAAAAGTCCGGGCGTAACCTTCCTGCGGCGCGAGGGCGACCGCATGGTTTATTCCATTGATTCGGGTTCCTATCAATTTGCCTCGCAGTTTTGATTTTGCCTCATGGTCATTGTCCGCTACCGAAACTGCATTTTTTCAGCCCTGCTCGGCATTCTGGCCTGGGCCGCAGTCGTGCGTGCCGACGACCTTGAGGCTGCCTTCCAGCATCCACCTGAGGCCGCACACCCGTGGGTTTATTGGTATTGGATGAATGCTGCCGTCTCACGCGAGGGCATTACCGCGGATCTCGCGGCGATGAAGCAGGCCGGCATCGGCGGCGCCTACCTGATGCCCATCCGCGGCGCGACCACACCGCCACAGTTTGCCCCACCCGCACAACAACTCAGCCCGCTTTGGTGGGACATGGTCCGCTTTGCGATGAACGAGGCCGACCGCCTCGGCCTCAAACTCGCCATGCAGGACTGCGACGGCTTTGCGACCGCCGGCGGCCCGTGGATCACGCCCGAATTATCCATGCAGAAAGTTGTGTGGCGCGAAACGTCATTCAAAAACGGCGGCCATTTCGACGGCGCGCTGCCCCAGCCTCCCGCCAACGAGAATTATTATCAGGACATCGCCGTACTGGCGTTTCCAACCCCCGCTGGCTCCGACGTTTCCACCGACACAATCACCCCAACCATCACCACCAACTTGCCGAATGTAAACGCGCAGATGCTGGCCACTCCTGGCAACACACAATCCGTCCGCGTCAGTGCGCCGGGCTGGGTTCAATATGCCTTCGACCAGCCCTTTACCTGTCGCTCGATCACCCTCCGCAAGGGTGGCAACAATTATCAGGCCAACCGCCTGCTGATTGAGGTGAGCGACGATGGTGAACATTTCCGTTCGCTGGGACGGCTGGTCGCGCCGCGCGCCGGCTGGCAGGACGACGACGCCGATGTCACCCACGCCATCGTGCCCACCACGGCGCGTTTTTTCCGCTTCACTTACGACCCGGCCGGCTCCGAGCCCGGCGGCGAAGACCTCGACTCAGCCAAATTTAAGATTGGGCTGAAGTTGCAGGGCATCACGCTTTCCGGCTCGCCGCGCGTGAACCAGTACGAGGGAAAAACCGGCGAGGTCTGGCGCGTAAGTCGGCCAACCACCACCACTCAAGTGCCAGACAACGAATGCGTACCGCTCAGAAGCATCTTGAATATAACAGACCATCTCACCGCCGACGGCCATCTTGTTTGGGACGCCCCACCGGGTAATTGGACCATCCTGCGCATCGGGCACACTTCTACTGGTCATCAAAACGAAACCGGCGGTGGCGGAAGGGGTCTGGAGTGTGACAAATTTAATCCCGAAGCTGTCCGCCTCCAATTCGACCATTGGTTTGGTGAAACCATCCGCCAGGTCGGCCCGGCGCTCGCAGGCCGCGTGCTGAAGGTTTTTCACGTGGATAGTTGGGAATGCGGCAGCCAGGACTGGTCGCCCGTTTTTCGCGCGGAGTTCACCCGCCGCCGCGGCTACGATCCCGTGCCTTATCTGCCCATTATGGCGGGCATCCCGGTGCAGAGCGCGGATGTCTCCGAGCGGTTTTTGCACGATGTACGGCAGACGATTGCCGATTTGTTGGAGGATAATTTTTTCGGCACGTTCGAATCGCTGGCCAAAGCCCAGGGCTGTGTTTTCAGTTCGGAAGCAGTCGCGCCGACCATGGTCAGCGACAACCTCAGGCATTTTTCAACCGTGGACATTCCGATGGGCGAGTTCTGGCTGCGCAGTCCCACCCACGACAAACCCAACGACATTCTCGATGCCGTTTCCGGAGCGCATATCTATGGCAAGGCACTGGCCCAAGCTGAAGCGTTTACAGAAGTGAAACTGGGCTGGGATGAATCGCCCGCGATGCTCAAGGCCCCGGGCGACCTTAATTATGCGATCGGCATCAATCGTTTTGTTTTTCACGTCTTCGTCCACAACCCGTGGCTGGACCGCCAGCCAGGCATGACGCTTAGCGGCATCGGCAATTTTATTCAGCGAGACCAAACTTGGTGGAAACCGGGCCGGGCCTGGGTGGAATATACCCAGCGTTGCCAGGCGCTCCTGCAAACCGGAACGCCCGTTGCGGATATCGCCGTATTTACGGGAGAAGAAATTCCCAGCCGCGCCGTGTTGCCCGGCGAACTTGTTTCAACGCTCCCCGGTTTGTTCGGAGCCGAAGGCTTCGTGAGCGAAACCCAGCGTGCCGCCAACGTCGGCCAGCCCCAGCATTCAGAGCCCGAAGGCATCGTTGCCTCTGACAACATCACCAGTCCTGCCGAGTCGATTGACCCGCTGCACGGCTACGCTTACGACTCAATTAACCGTGATGCACTCCTGCGCCTGGCCCAGGTTCGCAACGGCCGTATCGAGCTCCCCGGCGGCGCAAGTTACACGGTGCTTGTGCTGCCCGCGGCCCGGCCGATGTCGCCCGCTGTCGATGAAATGTCTCCGGAAGTAGTCACAAAATTGAGGGAGCTGGTGCAAGCCGGAGCTACCATCCTTGTTTCCGCACCACCAGCCCGTTCGCCAAGTCTGCAAAATTATCCGGCATCTGACACCGCCGTGCGCCAAACCGCTGAGGAACTTTGGCCGACGGGAAATTCCCCGCGTCAGGTCGGCAAAGGCCGCGTGCTGGCCACGCCATTTACTGAAACCTCGCTCGATTCATTGGGCATCGCCCGTGATGTCATCGTCACCGACGCTACCGGCCGGCATGCCGAGGGGATTGCCTGGAATCATCGGACTGCGCCCGGCCTCGATATTTATTTTATCTCCAACCAACGCGACTCCGTGCAGACAATTCAACTCTCCCTTCGCACCGCTGGTCGCGTGCCTGAACTTTGGGACGCAGTCACGGGCGAAACCCGGCGCGCGAACGAATGGCGCATTGAAAACGGGCGAACGGTCCTTCCCTTGCGCCTCGAAGCCAGCGGTTCGATTTTCGTCGTCTTGAGAGAAGCAACCTCCAGCACCAACGCAAATTCCGGCAAAAACTGGCTCGAGCCCAAACCCGCGCAGACTCTCACTGGCCAGTGGCAGGTCACCTTCGATGTCAATCGCGGCGGCCCGAACGGGCCGATTGCTTTCGATACTCTCGTTGACTGGACCACTCGCCTCGAACCCGGCGTTCAATCTTACTCAGGCACGGCAGCTTACACCCAAACTTTCGACTGGCCCGCTTCTGGCGCCAACCCTGCACGCGTCTGGGCCAGCCTCAGCAAAGTCGCCGACCTGGCAGAAGTTTATGTCAACGGCGTTTCCTGTGGCGTGGCGTGGACTGCCCCCTACCGCGTCGAAATCACCCCAGCCTTGCACCCGGGAACGAACACACTCAAAATTGAGGTTACCAACACCTGGCTTAACCGCCTGCTTGGTGACGCCGCGTTACCTCCGGAACAACGCATCACCTGGACCACGGCCAATCCCCGCCGCGACGCGAAACCCATCCCCGCCGGCCTCCTTGGCCCGGTCACCCTTGTCACCGAATGAATGTCCGGGCAAATTTTTCTGCACACTGCAAACTGGCGCTGGTTTGGGCGATGGCGCTTGCGCCCGGTTTGCTTCATGCCACCGCACCCGGAGAAGATATGGCCTGGTTCGATGCTCCTGCCGAGCGCTTCACTGAATCGTCACCGATTGGCAATGGCCGCCTTGGCGCGATGATTTTTGGCGGCGTAACCGACGAACGCATCGTCCTCAATGAAAGCGGCATGTGGTCCGGCTCGAAACAGGACGCCGACCGCCAAGGCGCATCTGCCGCCCTGCCGGAAATCCGGCGCTTGCTGCTTGCCGGCCAGAACGCCGAGGCGGAAAAACTCGTCAATGCGAGTTTCACTTCCGCAGGAAAAGGCTCCGGGAATGGCGTCGGATCCAAAGTCCCCTATGGCTGCTACCAGGTTTTGGGCAATTTGCATTTAAAGTTTGTGCAGGACGGCGCCGGCGCCCCAACGACCAACTACCGGCGTGAACTTGACCTGTCCAACGCTGTCTCGCGCATTACCTACGAACAAAACGGTGTGCATTTCACCCGCGAAGCCTTTGCGAGCGCGCCCGACCAAGCCATTGTCATCCGTCTCCGCGCTGACAAACCTGGCCGCATTTCCCTCGATGCCACGCTCGACCGCCCGGAGCGCGCAACGACGGCGCCCGAAGGCGCCAACGCCCTGCTGATGACTGGCGCGCTGAGTGATGGCAAGGGCGGCGAAGGGGTTCATTTCGCAGCTGGCGTTCGCGTCCTCGCGCAAAGTGGATCGCTCAAAATTGACCATGGCATTCTCCAACTGCGTGGGGCGAGCGATGCCATCCTGATTATAACTGCTGCGACGGACATCCATACTTTTGCCGGCCGCAATACGGTTGATGCGAAAAAAGCTGCGTTGGCCGACCTCGCCAGTGCTGGAGCAAAATCTTACGGCGCCCTTCTAGCCACTCACATTGCTGACTATCAAAAATATTATAACCGGGTTGATCTCGACCTCGGCGGCGCCAGTCCCGACGAAACTGCCAAACCCACCCCGCAGCGACTGGCCATGCTGGCCAAAGGCATACCCGACCCCGCGCTCACGGTTCTGTATTTTAATTTCGGGCGCTATTTGCTTATTTCCTCGTCGCGGCCTGACGGCCTGCCGGCAAACCTGCAGGGGCTCTGGGCCGAGGAAGTGCAGACGCCCTGGAATGGGGACTGGCATCTTAACATCAACGTGGAAATGAATTACTGGCCCGCCGAGGTGTGCAATCTCCCGGAATTGCATCAACCGCTCTTCGCGCTCATTGCATCATTGCAGGAACCTGGCGCGAAAACCGCCAGGGAATATTACAACGCGCGCGGCTGGGTGGCCCACGTCATCACCAACCCGTGGGGCTTCACCTCGCCGGGCGAATCCGCCAGCTGGGGCGCGACGAGTTCCGGCTCCGCCTGGCTTTGCGAGCACCTGTGGGACCATTACCTATTCACTGGTGACCGTCAATTTCTCGCCTGGACCTACCCCATTATGAAAGGCTCCGCGCTTTTCTACCTCGACATGCTGATTGAGGAACCGAAGCACCACTGGCTCGTTACTGCGCCATCCAATTCGCCTGAGAATACCTTCATCATGGCCGACGGCACCAAGGCGCACATTTGCCTCGGCTCCACGGCGGATATGCAACTGGTACGCTATCTTTTTAGTGCCTGCGCCGAAGCCGCCCACATCCTCGGAGTTGACCCCGATCTGCAAACTGAGCTCACCGCCAAACGCGCGCAATTGGCGCCCACCCGCATCGGTTCGGATGGCCGCGTCATGGAGTGGCTCGAAGAATACGGCGAAGCCGACCCGCATCACCGCCATGTCGCCCATCTTTGGGGTTTGTATCCTGGAAATGAAATCACGCCCGACGCAACCCCCGGCCTCGCCGCCGCGGCGCGAAAAACCCTTGATGCCCGCGGCGACGCCGGTACCGGCTGGGGCTTGGCCTTTAAGACCGCACTCTGGGCGCGTTTGGGCGACGGTAACCGCGCTTACACCCTGCTGCGCGAACACCTCAAGCCCGCCACGCTCGAAACGGCCACGCAACAATGGAGCGGCGGTACTTACCCGAATTTGTTCGACGCCCACCCGCCATTTCAAATCGACGGCGATTTTGGCGGCACCGCGGCCATTGCCGAAATGCTCCTGCAAAGCCGGGCCGCCCCACCTGACCAGTCCAAGCCCGCAGAAATTCTCTTGCTCCCGGCATTGCCCGACGCCTGGCCGGAAGGCTCCCTGCGCGGCCTGCGCGCACGCGGTGATTTTGAAGTCGCGTTGAATTGGAAGGATGGCCATCTCATTTCCGCTTCGATACACAGTGACTCCGATAATCCCGTGCGCGTCAGCTATCACGACCAAGCCGCCAATCTCGTCTTTAAGCCCGGCCAAACCATCCATCTCGACGCCCAGCTGCATTCCGTGAAACAATAGCAAACTTTTCATATTCGAAATTTGTCCGATGCGCAGAATTTCCCTTCATCTGCTGATAGTTTTCTTTCTCGGTTCCTTGCCCACGCTGGCCGAGGACGCACCGCACGACTGGGAAAACATCGCGGTGCTGCAAATCAACCGTGAACCCGCCCGCGCGACGTTCGTCCCGTTTGCCGAGGAAAAGCAGGCCCTGGCCGTGGACCGTGAAGCCTCGCCATTTTACCTCTCCCTCAACGGCACCTGGCGTTTCCATTGGGTGCCGCGGCCCGAGGACCGCCCGGTGGATTTCTTCCGCACCGACTTTGACGATTCCTCCTGGGTCGATTTTCCCGTTCCCGCCAATTGGGAAACACATGGCTACGGCACGCCGATTTATCTCGGCTCAGGTTATCCGTTCAAAATTGATCCGCCGCGCGTGACGAGCGAGCCGAAGCTCGGCGACACCGCCTACACCGAACGCGATCCCGTTGGCTCCTACCGCCGCACGTTTGATTTGCCCGACGGTTGGAAAGGCCGACGTGTATTCCTCCATTTCGACGGCGTGCAGAGCGCGTTCTACGTCTGGATCAATGGCGTGCGCGTTGGCTACAGCACGGGCAGCATGTCCCCGTCTGAGTTCGACATCACCTCGCAGGTGCGCCCCGGTAAAAACCAAATCGCCGTCGAAGTTTACAAATGGTCTGCTGGTAGTTACCTCGAAGACCAGGACATGTGGCGCCTCGGCGGCATCCAGCGCAGCGTTTATCTCTATTCCACCGCAGCCGCGCGCATCCGCGATTTTGCCGTGCGCACCGACCTCGACGCCGATTACCGCGACGCGACCCTGCGCATCGAGCCCAAGCTCGCCGCCTATGGCAATCTCTCGCTGAAAGGGTGGAACGTCCGCGCCCAGCTTTATGACTCCGCAGGCAAACCGGTGTTCGCACAGCCGCTCGCGCACGATGCCGCTGCCATCCTCGATCGCGATTTTGACCCAAATATTTTGAACGACCGCACGCCCCAGCGCGGACTACCCAAATTCGGCTGGCTCGAAGGGCGCGTCACAAACCCCGCCAAGTGGACCGCGGAAACTCCGACGCTTTACACTCTTGTCCTCACGCTCGAAGACGACACCGGAAAAGTCGTCGAGGCGGACAGTTGCCGCATCGGCTTTCGCAAAATCGAAATTCGCGACGGCCGGCTGCTCATCAACGGCCAGCCGGTGCGTCTGCGCGGCGTCAACCGTCATGAATTCGACCCAGACACGGGCAACGCCTTGACCTACGAAAGGATGGTCCAGGACATCACCCTCATGAAACAGGCCAACATCAATGCTGTCCGCACCAGCCATTACCCGGATGACCCGCGTTGGATTGACCTCTGCGACCGCTACGGCCTCTACATGATTGACGAGGCCGACCTCTGCACCCACGGCGTGCGCGGCTTCCTGGCCAGCGACGCCTCATGGACTGCCGCGTTCCTTGACCGCATTATCCGCCTCGCCGAGCGCGACAAAAACCACGCCGCCGTCATCTTCTGGTCCATGGGCAATGAATCGGGCTACGGTCCCAATTTCGCCGCCATGTCCGGCTGGCTGCATGACTTCGACCCTACACGCCCCGTGCATTTCGAGCCAGCACAGTCCGAGCCCACCGACCCGCCGACGGTGGATGTCGTCGGCCGCTTTTACCCGCGCCTCTCGTTGCCCTATGTAAAGCCCGACGCCTACGACAACACCCGCTGGGACAAATTGATCGACCTCGCCAACAACGCGCTGGACAACCGTCCGGTCGTCGCGAGCGAGTATGCCCACGCGATGGGCAACTCCGTCGGCAATCTCCGCGAGTATTGGGATGAAATTTATTCCAACCCGCGTCTGCTCGGCGGCTTCATCTGGGAATGGTCCGAGCAGGGCCTGACGAAGAAAAACGCTGACGGCGTTTCCTTCATCGCTCACGGCGGTGATTTCGGCGACAAACCCAACCATGGCTATTTTTGTCTCAAGGGCATCGTCACCGCCGAGCGCGGGATTACACCCGAATACCAGGAAGTGAAAAAAATCTACCAGCCAGTGGCAATCCAGCCCGTCGATATGCATCCGGGGAAAATTTCGCTGCGTGTGACCAACCGCGATTATTTTACCAATCTCCGCGACTATGACGTCGGCTGGCAATTGCTCTGTGATGGTGCTGTCGTGCAATCCGGCGCGATTGCCGCACCCGACATCGCGTCGGGCGCACAAGCTGATGTTGCGGTGCCCATCGCTTCGGTTGCCCAGCCATCGCCTGGCGCGGACTACTGGCTGCGCGTGAGTTTCCGCACGCGAGCAGACACCCTTTGGGCCAAGGCCGGTTACGAATTCGCCTGGGAGCAACTCCAAGTCGATGTCGCCACGCCAGCCGCACCGGTGGTTCATGCAGCAGACTTGCCCGCGCTCACTTTGCAGGACAGCAACGGTGAAGTCCGCGTCTCGGGCAAGGGTTTCATTGCGACATTTAATCGCGCGGCGGGAACGCTCGCCTCACTCAAGTATGACGGCCAGGAAATGCTCGCACCAACGGACGGCGCGCCGGCCGGGCCCATTTTGCAAGCCTACCGCGCACCCACGGACAGCGACAGAGGTTTCGGCCACTGGGTCGCGCAGGACTGGAAGGACGCCGGCCTCGATAATCTTCAACGCACCGTCGAATCGTTCACTGTCAGCCAGCCCGCCGCGAATACTGTACGCCTCGAAATCGTCGCCCGCAGCACCGGCGCCAAAAGCGGCATCCTTCACCACGCCACCTGGACGGTTCGCGGCGATGGCTCAGTGGACATTAATAATAACTTCGAACCTTCGGCGGACCTCGCCACGCTGCCGCGCCTCGGCGTTGTTTTACGCACAGCTCCGGCCCTCGAGCATTTCCAGTGGTATGGCCACGGGCCGGAAGAAAATTATTCTGACCGGCTGGACAGCACTCCGGTGGGCCTCTGGTCCAGCACCGTCGCACAGCAATACGTTTCCTATTCCCGACCGCAGGACAATGGCAACAAGGAAGGCGTGCGCTGGCTGACACTCACCGACAATACGGGCCACGGCCTGCTCGTCGTCGCCGAGGAACAACCCATCGCCGCCACCGCGCTGCACTTTTCCGCTGCTGATTTGGAAGCCGCCAAATATCCCTACGAATTGAAGCCACGCGCCGAAACGGTGCTCTCGCTCGACGCCATTCAGTGCGGCCTCGGCAACGGCAGTTGCGGCCCCGGCGTACTCTTGCGCTACGCTGTTCCCGTGCAGCCGTATCAATTGCACATCAGCCTCCGGCCCATTACCACGGCCAATGCCGCCGCCGCTTCCGCGCGTATGCGCTATGAATAAGCTTTCTCACCCGGTCCTCCGCGTTTATTTTTCCGCCAATGAAAATCACTGAAATCCGCACGCGTGTCGTCCAATGGAAAGGTGCGACCGTTCCGCTCCCGCCCCATTTTTGCACGAACCCGATGGACGCCGTCGCGCCGATGCTTGAGCGCGCGACCATGGGCACCTTCGCCTTCCACGGCTGGCTCATCGTCGAAATTTTTACCGACAACGGCCTCGTCGGCATCGGCAACGCGGCGCTTTCGCCGCTCGTCACCAAGCAGGTCGTGGACTTGCACTTAAAGCCCCTGCTCCTCGGCGCGGACCCGTGGGACATCGAATTTCTCTGGCAGCACATGTACCGCAAGACGATGGCGTTCGGGCGCAAGGGCATCGGCATGGTCGCCATCAGCGCGGTGGACATCGCGTTGTGGGACCTGCTCGGCAAGTCCGCGAAGCAGCCGGTTTATCGCCTGCTCGGCGGGCGCACCAAACCACGCATTCCCGTTTACGCCAGCCGCCTCTACTCCACCCCGCTCGACGAACTCGCCGCCGAGGCGAAAAAATATAAAAAGGACGGCTACAAGGCGATGAAGCTGCGCTTCGGCTGGGGACCGGTGGACGGCGCGGAAGGCATGGGCAAAAACGTCGCGCTCGTCCGCGTCGTCCGCGAAGCCGTGGGCGACGGCGTGGACATCATGGCCGACGCCTACATGGGCTGGAACCTCGACTATGCGAAGCGGATGCTCCCGCGCCTCGAGCCATTCAATTTGCGCTGGCTTGAAGAACCCGTCATCCCCGACGACATCCACGGCTACGCCGAACTTAAGCGCTGCGGGCGCATCCCCATCGCCGGCGGCGAGCACGAGTTTACTCTCTACGGCTTCCGCGAACTCATCGAGGCCCGCGCGGTGGATTATATTCAATTCGACACCAACCGCGTCGGCGGACTAACCCAGGCGCGGAAAATCGCGGCACTGGCCGAGGCGCATTCCATCCCCGTTATCCCCCATGCCGGGCAGATGCACAATTACCACGTCGTCATGGCCAGCTTGAATTCCCCGATGGCCGAATACTTCCCGCCCGTGGACGTCGAAGTCGGCAACGAACTCTTTTGGTACATCTTCAAAGGCGAACCCGTGGCCAAAGACGGCTTTATCGACCTCGACGAAAACACCCCCGGCCTCGGCCTCACTGTGGACGAAAAGGCGCTGAAGAAGTTTAAGGTGACGGAGTAAGGAACCGGGGGGCAACTTTTTTAGAACCGGCCCACCCGGTCAATTCAGTCAATTAATCTCTGGCTGCGTTCGAGTTGACGGGGTCTTTTACAAGTTGGGCTCAAACCCAAATGGCGCCCTGGAATTTTTGGCCAGGACTTGATGCACCATTGTACCGAGCGAATGCAACGTATGTGGTTTAAGCAGCAATCCACGAATGCCCAAATCCCGCACCTGTTCGGTAGTCAAATCTCCGGCATAACCTGTGGTTAGGATAATCAGGAGATCTGCCCGCACCTGCAAAAGATGCTTGGCAAAATCCACCCCAGTCATGCCGGGCATCGTCTGATCTGTGATAATCAAATCAAACTGTTGTGGATGAGACCGCACAAAATTGAGTGCTGCGATCACATCTGTCTGGGCCTCTACCACGTAACCCAAGTGCTCGAGATTTTTTTTGCCCAGCCGAGCCAGCACCTCCTCGTCGTCAACAAAAAGAATGCTTTGGCCCTGACCGGTGGGAATCGACGCTTCGGCCGTCACCGCCGCCGGAGCCGCTCCGACGTAGGCCGGGAAATACAAGTGGAATACCGTGCCCTGGCCAGGCTGGCTGTATACTGTAATCGCCCCGCCGTAACTTTGCATGATTCCATGCACGACGGACAAGCCCAACCCGGTGCCCTCACCGGCCTCTTTGGTCGTGAAAAACGGCTCGAAAATGCGCTCCAACGTCGCGTGGTCCATGCCATGTCCGGTGTCACTGACGGAAAGACGCACATAAGCGCCAATGCGCAAGCCCAGGTGGGTCTCCGCCATCGTGGCATCCACGTGAATGTTTTTTAGTTTGATTTCAAGCCGACCAGGACGATTTTTCATCGCTTGCCAGGCGTTCGTGCCAAGATTCATTACGATCTGATGAACCTGGGTGGTATCGGCCAAAACGGTGGACGCATCAGGGGCTAAAAAGATTCGGAACTCAATGGTCCTGGGCAACGTGGCCCGCAGGAGGGCTAACGTCTCCTCCAGTACCGTCTGTAGTTGAATCGACACGCGTTTTTGTTCTTTTTGGCGGCTGAAAGTGAGAATTTGTTTTACGAGGTTCGTCGCGCGATTGCCCGCGCGCAAAACCGTGTCCAGGTATTCACGGGCAGCAACATCCTTGACGGAAAGTTTGGCCAACTCGGTGTAACCGTTGATCGCGCCCAGAATATTATTGAAATCATGCGCTATGCCGCCGGCGAGTGTGCCAATGGCTTCCATCTTTTGCGTCTGGCGAAGCTGCTCTTCGAGTCGGCGGTGCTCCGTTATGTCCTCGGCCGTGCCAACAATCCGGTACACTTGGCCTGCTTCGTCACGGACGGGAAAAGCCCGATCATAAATCCAGCGTACGGAGCCGTCGGGACGGATGATGCGATAAGTCTCTTCGTAGTCACCCCGGGTTTGCTTAGTGGCCAGGGCCTCCCGGACAGGCAACCGGTCGTCGGGGTGGATCGCCTCCCGCCAGCTGTTGCCCGATTTATAGGCGCTTTCGCAAGGGCGTCCCCAGATCGTCTCGTAAGCGGGGCTGACATAGAGCACCTGGTTTTTCACGGGGTCTGTCATCCAGAACACTTCATGGATGTTTTCCGCCAACAGGCGAAAACGCTGGTCGCTGGCTTTCAGTTCCTGGTGGGTAGCGGTCAATTCCGCAGTGCGTTCAGCGACCTGACTTTCGATCTCCACATTCACCCCCTCCAGGCGGGCGCGCCGCATCGCCACATCAAACATTTCGCGCAAACTGTTGCGGATCGAGATGCACAAGAAAACGTCCTCAAATATGACCCAGCCCGCATGTTCCAGCCAGCGCCACGGGCTCGGGGTGAGAATGCCAAAGACGGACTGGGGCCAAAACATCCCGCGTGCAAAATGGTCCACGGCGACTACCACGGTCGCCGTAACGAGCACCTTCCAATCGCGATAAAACGCCAAAAACGCCAGCGAGCCGAAGACGTGAAAATGTGTCTCAATGCGGCCACCCGTCAGGTGGATTAAGAGCGCAGACCAGAGCATCTGGGCCACGGCGATGGTGTGGCGGGTCAACGGTCTGCCGGGCTGTTTCCAAGCCATGAAAATCGGGAAGGCCGCGATGGCGCCGCCCAAAAATATCGCGGCCCAAACATGCCAGTGAACGTAGCTGGTGGTGCCAATCCAGGTCTGCGGTGAAATCCACAAAGCCGCGGCGATACCGGCCACCCATTGCATCGCCATCAAATTGGCAAATAGCCGGTCCGTGTGCCGGTGGGTGTTGTCGAGGGATTCATTAAAAAATACTCTCGCCCTCTGCTCCAGCGCGGTGCTGGAAATCACCGATTCATCGTTTTTATTCATGTTTTCTTCTTTCACCGGGCGTCCTCCGGCCGACATTCGGTTCCGAAAAGTGAGCAGCCAAATACCGGCGTTTTGGCATAGTGGGGCAGCCCTTGCGTCACCGTCTTCTCAATGGTGCTGAGTCCGGGATTGTCGCCCATGTGTCCACGGGCGATGGTGATGCCCCCCGCAAACTGCAAGGTTCCTTTTGTATCGTAGAGTACGGTGAAGCCGGAGGTTTCGGCCTTGAAAAGGCTGGCTTCAACACACATCGCGTCCTCATGAATCTGCACGCCGGGAATGGCGGATGCACGCCTCCACAAATCCGTTTCCACCCAATCCTTGGCAGTGCCAGAGGGTTCGATAAAAACCACATGCGCGTTTATCCGCCCCTGGCAATAAGCCATTAGCTCTTCCAATTCACCCACGCTCGCCTGGGTGCACGGACAATGCGGATGGGCAAACATGATCAAAGTCGGCCGGCTGTTATCCAACGAAATCTTCGATTGGGCTGGCCACTGGGCGGGCGCCTCTCGGGCGAGGCCCGGGGTACTCGTGAAATTGGCAATCATCACCATGGCGGTGAGGATCACCACCAGCCAAATACAGGCGGTGATTTTCATGACAGCATTTGTCTTGTTATCTTGTGGGTGGACCTTGGCCGTTGAAGGAGGGAAGGAAAGCAGCGAGTTCCATGTTCCAACCATAACGTAAATAATGATTTTTGAACCTAAATCGATAAAATAGAGCTCTTATAAACAAATAAATAGGGTTTTAAATGAAATTTTACATGAGGTGTATACCTCGCACGCAAAATAATTCCCCAAGAACTCCGTTGATGTTTTTAATCAACGAGTTGGGCAACTAAAGACCATTAGCTGATCCATCAAGTGCCCGTGAAGCGGGGGGTTTATCGATCTCGACGAAAACACCCCCGGCCTCGGCCTCACTGTGGACGAAAAGGCGCTGAAGAAGTTTAGGGTGGCGGAGTGACAATTTTAAAATTTATTTTAGCAAACGATATTTTGCTTACTATCTATTGTAGCAATTCGCAGAATTTTGTCGTAGTTAAGGCAGATCTCCGCCGCTCGCACTTCGTCTTGTACAGTTGCAGCCTGTTCATGCACTGATTCAGGCAAATCGTCCAAGCGAAAAAGATGCTGATAACAATCCAAAACGACATCCTGAATTACCCTTTCTTTAAAGCGCACCTTATCTTCTGTACGAAGACACGTCTTAAGCAACGCGACCATCCTTGGGTGAGCAACGTTGATTTCAACTTTTAAAGAACTTTCCCCCTCTTGATTAGACTCTTGGCCCCAGTAAGCGCATTCCGACTCGGATACGCTTAATGTGTCGCGATATTTTTCAAGTCCAGAGCCAAAATCGGCCACTTTGTTTACATCCTCAACAAGAAGGTTAGCTAGGTATTCTCTGTCTGACGCATGAGGAGCACAAAATAGAATTATTGGCTTAATAGACTGACGCCTTTTCCTCTCACTTTCCTTCGGCTTGGGGCAAACGCCAACTTGAATTTGCGTTTTTAGTATACGACCGTCAACCGTTTGAAGAATGGTCTCAAGAGAGCCGACAATTTCCTCGCTGGAGATTGGAGATTTAGCAACTTCCACGCAACTCAAAGTCACTGAACCATAGCCGCGGCCATCAATGTCAGCCTTGCCCGTAACTGTTAGCCGGGCCTTGCGAGAATCGACGTTCGTTAAATTAGTAAAAAGACGGGGATTGTCGCCATGAAACGAATACCTTGGCGATCTTGCGTCACTCTTGAATTTTATAATTCTTGCCGTCCCCTCGGGAATATAAGTGGGGCTGACTGACAAAAACTCTAATATCAATGGGGAGGAGCTTGCTGGGATTTCTGGTAGCGGGTTCCCGCGTTTTCGTTGACCTTTCTTTCCGGGTGCAGTCCCTCCGCTTTCCGCAGATGGCTCCGCCAAAGCATCCGATAATATGGTTGATAAAAACTTGGTTATTTTGCGGTTTAACTCTTCGCTCGATTGCTTTGCACTTTCATCCTGTTTCTTTTTTTCAATTGCGATAAGACTCTCGTCATTCTGCAATAATGCACAAACCCTCGCCTCAAGCTCGCGAGTAAATGGTGTATCCTTAGGGAACTCCCGCGAATTATTTATGATATGACTTAAGGCCTCTGGCTCAAGTCCATCAAGACGAATTTCCAAAATGGTGCATGCAGAAACCTCAGGAAGGTTTGCATCAGCAACTAGTTTTGCTGTGCGCTCTCCGTGGTTTTGGCCATGTAGCGTAATAATAACTGGCCGTGACCTATCAACGTAGTTTCGTACTTGGCTACGATCTTTAAGGACAAAGACAAAAACACTGAATCGTCCATACTCTGCTCCGTCTACCATAAGCGTTTCCGACTTTTCACCCGAACGATACTCGACTACGGCCTCACTACCTGAGCGGTCTTCAAGCAAACGGAAATAAGCCCCTTTCACATTTCTCATGCCCGAAGCAGTATCTCCTCGAGCAAATTCTCCATGAATCTCAAATGGAAGTGGATATGAGAAAAATAGTCGCCCAAAGCGAGCCGTGGGCGAATCCTGGTGTGTTCCAACAGTTGACTTAAGCCAATCTCCTCGTGCGTAGCCAAAATGCCATATTGAAGTGCCAGGGAAAATATCTTTTAGGTTGGCGAAATCGGCTACATTGCCCTTCAGTGGAAGCTGCTCACTGTTGCAAAACCATTTGCGAACAACAGATTGTTTTGAGGCCTCTCCTTCTGGCTCCGGGAAAATCAACGTCCAATAAAATTCATTTGTCGCTTGGCCAAATCTTGGTTGTGTCAAAATTAGGCATAATTCACAAAATGCAAGCGCACTACTTCCCCCATGCCCAAATTGGCCTGTCGCCTCAAATGTTTTAAGTTTATCGTCACTGTTAAGTTCAAGAATGGTTTTTGCCATTTTTTCTTGATCCATCCCCAAGGAAGAATCCCGAACTAATGCAGAAATTAACCCTTCCGCAGGTTGATATTTTTGGAAACGGCGTTGTTGCCCATCTTTCTCCGACCAAAATTGAATCATTGGCTTTCCGAACCCAATTTTCCGATCTTGCGGATCCCAGATACAAGCCTCTCGATCGGGATTGAGAAATCTTTGCGCAGCGATTCGTGGCGAAGAACTTGGATCGCTCTTTAGAAATCCCGACAGCATTCGTGCTGAAGTCAATGAAGCATCAAAAGCATTTGAGATTCGTTCAGTAATTCCGCGATCACTTTCAGCTGCGGCCTCGATAGAGGCCTTTTGATTTAATCTCCCAAATATTTTTGTTTTGCAGCCTTCATTACGCAATGCCGCTTCAAGCTCTCTTGCATTTTCCAGACAGGGGACTTCCATAACCCCACTCAGTTTTTCGATGATGCTTGAAGACATACTCATTTTGATATGAGAAGTTAAGATATATTTCTGGAAGATTTCTTTACTCAGTCAACCAGTAAATTTTTATTTCTCTCTCCAGGGATTTAAATTCTAGATCGCCGGTAGCCAATTCAGCCTTCTTGTGTTTGGCCAGCGCAGCGGCAAAAGCGTCCGCAAGGCTCAAAGTAAAGCGGGCTTTGAAATCGGCGGCAAGGTCAGCCAGTGTGCGATCCGCCAGGTGAAATTCAATGGGCAGACTCTTCAGAACATCTTCAGCTTGCGCCCAAGCCGCGGCGCCGTCTTTTTTGATGAGCGTGTATTTAACCTCAGCGTAATTGACCTCGCTCATGTGCAGCGGACGGTCGGACGTGGCCGCTTTGTGCAAAAGCGTTTTGACGGTATCGCCTGCCGGCTCCCCGCGAAAAAGCGCCAGCAAAGCGTAGGAATCAAGCACTGTGGCGGGCATTTTTGCGCTCCTCCAGTTCTCGTTCCTGTTTTTTGTGCTCCGCCCATTCCTGGGCAAAAGATTTTTCACCTGGCTTGCGTTTGAGCAGGCCATGGGCGCGTTCTATGGCCCACTGGGTCACCGGCTTCATGAGAATGCCTTCCGGCGTGGAGGTGACGATGGCGCGGGTGCCATCCTCGATGTGAAATTCCTTCCGCAGCCACAGGGGAATGACGATCTGCCCCCGTGTGGTGAACCGGATGGAATCGGCCTTGGTTGTCGTGTTCATGGGCAAAAGTCTGAATCATGAATAAAAGTCCGTCAATAACAATTTTTTGGGATTTTTTTGTCAAATCCTCCTTCAGAGAAAGTATATCGGATCCCTCCCAACCCATCAAACCCAACCAACCTACCCAACGCAGCCAACCGTGTGCTCACGCTCTGGACGGTTTTCGGGTATGATGCGCGCATGAATTCCGTTGCCCAGATAGGACGCGACGTCCCCGGCGCGCCTAGCTTTTCCGTGTTCTTTCCCAATCTCTAGGCGGGTCGGGAACGCCCCGCCCTACCTTAAACCCCTTCATCCTCTTCCTTCCAATCAAGCTGAATTAAGGTGAATTAAGCCAAGAAATTCCGTCCAGAGTTCGCCAAAGGGCCGCTCATCCAGCCTAATCGCATCTAATCCGACCTAATCGCACCAAAAAATATTCTACTTCTCCTCCTCATCCTTGTCTTTGCCTTCGGCGATGGTGGCGCCGCCGGTGACGTGGACTTTTTCAAGGATGGCCTTTTTGACTTCGGCGGCGACCTTGGGGTTCTCATCCAGATACTTCTTCGCCGCTTCGCGGCCCTGGCCGACGAGGTTGCCCTGATACGCGATCCACGCGCCTTTCTTTTCCAGAATCTTGTGCTCGATGCCGAGGTCGAGGAGCGAGCCGGAGCGGGAGATGCCCTCGTCGAACATGATGTCGAATTCACACTCCGTGAATGGCGGCGCGACCTTGTTCTTGACGACCTTCACGCGCGTGCGGTTGCCGATGACCCGGCCGGTCGGGTCCTTCAGTTGCGCGATGCGGCGGATGTCGAGCCGGAGCGAGGAGAAAAACTTGAGCGCGCGTCCGCCGGGGGTCGTCTCCGGGTTGCCATACATGACGCCGATTTTTTCGCGAATCTGGTTCGTGAAGATGCAGACGCACTGGCTCTTGCTGATGCAGGCGGTGAGGCGACGCATGGCCTGGCTCATCATGCGGGCTTGCAGGCCGACGGTGGCGTCGCCCATCTGGCCCTCGAGCTCGGTCTTGGACACGAGCGCGGCGACGGAGTCGAGCACGACGACGTCAATGGCGTTCGAGCGGATGAGCGTCTCGACGATGTTCAGGGCGTCCTCGCCGGATTCCGGCTGGGAGACCATGAGGTTGTTGAGGTCCACGCCGACGGTCTTGGCGTATTTGGGGTCGAGCGCGTGCTCGACGTCAATGAACACGGCGCTGCCGCCCTGGCGCTGGGCCTCAGCGATGACGGAGAGGCAAAGGGTCGTCTTGCCCGAGGATTCGGGGCCGAAAATCTCCATGATGCGCCCGCGGGGCAGGCCACCGCAGCCGAGCGCGAGGTCAATCGCCACCGAGCCGGTGGAAATCGTCGAGACGGTCATCTTGGTGGCGTCGCCCAGACGCATGATGGCGCCCTCGCCGAATTGCTTGTTGATGGCGGACATCGCCAGCTCGAGCGGCCGGGCGGTCTTGGGCGCGGGGGGTTCGGAGACGGTTGCTTTGGCCATGGGAAGGAGGGATTTAGGGATTAGGTTTGAGAAATAATTTAAGCAAGGCAACGCCGATGCTTGAGTCGGAAAATAAGGATGAAATAACCCTTGGCAAGCCTATAATGCATATTTGTTCAGTATATGGGTTTTGGGCCATTTTGGGGTCATTTTGGTAAAAAAATTCCGTGAGAGTTGCCTTTTTGGAGAATTGGGCTTTGGTAGAAGGCATGAATATCAAAATCGACGAAATTGACGCGCAGACTTGGGCCGGCCGGGCCCGCAAACCGGAACTCACCGTCGGCGTGCACGAAAGCCCGTGGGGCTGGGTGATGGTGGGCATGGTGGGGCGTGATTTGGCGACGCTGCACCTCGTCGAACGCGGCCGCCCCGTGGCGGTGGCGATGGATCAATTTGCGGCGGCGTGGCCAGGCGCCCAAGTGCGCTGTGACAACAAAAGCACGGCGGTGGCGTTGAAAAAGGCGGTAAAGGCCTGGCGCAGCGGGCGTGGCGCGGCGGTGCGGCTGTTGCTCAAGGGCACGGCATTCCAGCGTCGGGTGTGGCGCGAACTTTTGGAAATCCCGCGCGGGGCAACGGCGACGTATGGCGACATCGCGCGGCGGATAAAGAAGTCCGCAGCCGTGCGAGCGGTGGGCCAGGCGGTGGGCGCGAATCCGGTTGGCGTGCTGGTGCCGTGCCATCGGGTGCTGGGCCATGGCGGGCGCATCGGCGGTTACGCCTGGGGCGTGGCCAAGAAGCGGGAGTTGCTGGCAGCGGAAGGGGTCCGGGTAAAAAGCAAAGCCTGAGTTTTTTACTCCGCCACACCATGGGCGCAGAGGGCAATGATTTGCCGTGACTAAATTTGGTCACAAACCTATTGATAGCTTCCGTCATGGGGGCAATGCCTCCCATGTGTTAGAGAGCAGGCATCACCTGCTGATCCCGTTCCCACCCCTTCAATCCAACACACCATGAAAAAAACACTCATCGCCCTTGTTCTGGTTTGCCTGATTGTCTCGCTTGGGGCGGCGCAGAGCACCGCGCCGGCCCCCGCCCCCGCCTCCGCTTCCGAAGCGCCCGATATTGTCATGAACGGCTTCAAGGCCCTCGAAACCAAAGGATATATTCCCGCCCTCGATGTTTGGACCCAAAATTCGGTTCTCGGCTTGGACAAGAACGCCATCGCCAATCTTAACAAATTTTTCCTCGTCAAAACCACCACGGGATATGGCGGCACCTTCACTGGCTCGGATATCATCCGTACGGTCAACTTATCTCAGTCCACGGAAATGGTTTATGCTGTCGCCACCTACCAGCACGAAGAGTTGTTTATGAGTTTTACTTGTTTCCGGCCCCGCCCAACCGACAAATGGGTGGTGAACACGATTGCCATGAACAATGACCCTTCCAAGATTCTGCCCACGAACATCCTCGGGGGAATGTGATTCGACCTTACCAAGGGTAAACAGAAGGCTGGTTTCTGCGGCAAAGAAGCAGAGGTGGCTGACTGCGGAAGGGGTTTGGGTAAATGGCAACGCTTGAGCGCTTTCACGCTGACTGGATCCCTAAGGACTTTTCCCAGCCAATTTTGGTCGTGGCGGGTATTGGCAATTTCCGGTATTGGAGTTAGGTTTGTCCCTTGGCGCTCGAAGCGCAGACGTCCTCTACGGCCAAAGTCACTTCACAATTTAATCCAACACCTCCATGAAAAAACTACTCACCACCCTCGTACTCGTTTGCACGCTCGCCGCAGTCGGGACTGCACAGAGCACCGCCCCTGCGGCCCCGGCAGCCACCGTCGTGCCGGATGTCATCGTCAGTGGATATAAAGCCTTTCTGGCCAGCGGTTACGCGGCGGCCGTGGCCGCCTGGTCCGCCAATTCGCCTCTGGCCATTGATGGCGCAACGCTGGCCGGCATCAGTAATGTATTACTTAATGAGAGCAACCTGGGAGGTAACTTCGTCGGCGCGGATGTCATCCGGGTGGTCAATCTCTCCGCCTCCGCAGAATTGGTTTATGCCCTTACGCGGTACCAGCATGGCATGCTATTCATGAGTTTCACCTGTTACAAACCCAGCCCAACGGACAAATGGCTGGTGACTGTAATTGACGTCGACAAGGATCCGGCCAAAATTCTGCCCACGAACATTCTCGGAGGGCTGTGACACAACCCGGTTAAGAAGCAAACTGCGTTGGTTTTGGCGCGGGGGCCACGCAGTGGGCAGCCCGCTTTTCGCCCTTGGCGCGCCGAGAGATTTACGGCAAGAACTTGGCACGTGCTGCGTCTCATCCAAATCCGGAATGGTTCTCTTCGCCGCGTGGCCGTGGTGGAGGAGCCGCGGGTACGCCTGCTCGAGGCCAAGTTGGCGTCGGTGTACGCGCTGGCAATAGAGGCAATCGCCCAAGGAAAAAAACTGGCGGACTTGGTGCAAACAAAGTTGTCGCCGGAAACTTTGAACTACGACGCGATTTACCGGGGCGAAGCGCCGTGGAAATTATTGCCCCCGCTGGATCATCCGGATGAACCGGCGCGGTGCCTCGTCTCGGGCACGGGCTTGACGCATCTGGGCAGTGCGAAAAGCCGTAGCGCGATGCATGGTGCGTCGGAAACCATGACCGATTCGATGAAGATGTTCCACCTCGGCGTCGAGCAGGGCAAGCCCGGGCCGGGGAAAATCGGGGCTGCGCCGGAATGGTTTTATAAGGGGACGGGGACAATTTTGCGCGCACATGGCGGGCCGCTGCTGGTGCCACCCTACGCGGAGGACGGCGGCGAGGAGGGCGAAATCGCCGGTTGTTACGTCATTGGGCCGGACGGGCGGCCCGGGCGCGTCGGCTTCGCGGTGGGCAATGAATTTTCCGACCACGTCTTCGAGAAGAAGAACTACTTGAATCTTGCGGGGTCGAAAATCCGCACCTGTGCGCTGGGGCCGGAGTTGGTGGTGGGTGCTGAATTCCAATCCGTGGCGGGCGAGGTGCAAATCGAGCGAGCAGGGAAAATCGTGTGGGCAAAGGCCATTCACACGGGCGAGACGGAGATGTGCCACAGCCTGGCGAACATCGAACATCACCACTTTAAGTTCGAGACTAATCGCCGGCCCGGCGACGTTCACGTGCATTATTTTGGCGCAGACTTTTTGAGTTTTGGCGACGGAGTGAAGCTGACGGACGGCGACGTGATGCGTGTGCGCTACGACGGCTTCGGGCGCGCCTTGGACAATCCGTTGCAAGTCGCAAAAAATTCCGCCAAACTCATCGTAACCCAAATCCTGTAAGCACAAGCATATGGCCAAACCTTCCATCGCATTTCTCGGCCTCGGCATCATGGGCTCCGGCATGGCGAACCGCCTGCTGGGCGCGGGCTTTCCGCTCGCTGTTTTTAACCGCAACCCGGAAAAGGCAAAGCCGCTGACAGCGGCGGGCGCGCGAGTTGCCGCGACGCCGCGCGAGGCGGCGGATGGGGCGGACATTATTATCAGCATGGTGGCCGACGATGTCGCCGCACGCGCGGTGTGGAAGGGTGAAAACGGCGCGCTGGCCGACGCGAAAAAAGGCGCGGTGCTCATTGAATGCAGCACCATCACGCCGGATTGGGTGAAGGAACTCGGCGAAGCGGCGGCACGGCGGGGTTGCGCTTTGCTGGACGCCCCGGTGACCGGGACCAAACCGCAT
The DNA here is from genome assembly GCA_013285985.1 of Verrucomicrobiota bacterium. Taxonomy (GTDB): domain Bacteria; phylum Verrucomicrobiota; class Verrucomicrobiia; order Opitutales; family JABDGR01; genus JABDGR01. The sequence goes on along the minus strand of JABDGR010000005.1, from coordinate 3,651 downwards.
GCGGCCACGGGTGAACTGTCTTTCCTGGTCGGCGGCGAGGAAACGGCGTTAAAAAAAGCGCAGCCCGCGCTCGAAGCGATGGGCAAAACCATCCTGCACATCGGCCCCAGCGGGAGCGGCGCGCTCATCAAGCTAGTGAATAATTTTTTGTGTGCCGTGCAGGCGGTGTCGTTCGCGGAAGCGCTGGCGTTGGTTGAAAAGTCTGGCCTCGACCGCGCCAAAACGCTCGACCTGCTGACCAACGGCACGCCCGGCAGCCCGTTGATTAAAGCGATGTCGGCGCGGATGACGGCGCGGGATTACACGCCAAATTTCACCACGCGTCTGATGGCGAAGGACCTTGGCTATGCCGGGAAGGAAGGCTGGCGGTACGCGGTGGATTTGACCACGGCGGCGTGCGCGTTGGAGGCGCTCAAGAACGCCATTGCCGCCGGCCACGGCGAAAAAGATTTTTCCTCGGTGGTGGAATTACAGCGGAAAAAATAAGGCCGCCTAGAACGACATCGTGGCGGATTTCGGCACTAGGGCAAGGTACTAGCGCGAGACAATGCGTGCGATGAATTTGTTGTTGCAATATTTTTATTAACGCAAATATATTGCGGTATTCCTATGATGCAGCCGCTCCGCTCCTCGAGATTCGCCGTCCATCTCCTGCTCGCCGGTTTCACCGCCGCCCACGCGCAGACCGCCGGTGCACCGCTCGTCACGCCCGTTCCGACCGCCGCCACAACCAATCCCACCCCGGACACCACCTCAAACACCACCGACTTAGGCAACATTACCGTCTTGGGGAAATTGGAAGAAGCCCGCAGCCAGATTGCCCCCAACTTGGGAGCAACAGCCTATACGGTGGACAAAACCCAAATTGAACAGGAACCGCAGGGGGCCAACGCGCCGTTCAACCAAATCCTCCTGCGCACACCCGGCGTAGCCCAGGACTCACTCGGCCAGCTTCACCTGCGCGGCGAGCACGCCAACCTGCAATACCGCATCAACGACGTGCTGCTGCCCGAGGGCATAACTGGCTTTGGGGCCGAACTGGATCCTCGCTTTGTGGACAGTTTACAATTGATCACCGGCTCGCTCCCGGCGCAATACGGCTTCCGCACCGCCGGCATTGTGGACATTCAGACCAAGAGTGGCGCGTTCAACAACGGCGGTGAAGCGGGTATTTACGGCGGCAGCTATGACACCGTGCGACCGAGTTTTGAATACGGCGGCGCAGACGGAAAATTCAATTACTACTTCGACGGCAGCTACGACTACAACACCCTCGGCATCGAGAATCCCACACCGGCCTCAACCGCCATCCATGACCAAACCAATCAATACCACGCGTTTTCCTACCTGTCCTATTTATTAAGCGACACCAGCCAGGTCAGCGCGATGTTCGGCGCATCCTACTCGAAATTTCAAATCCCCAACTCGCCGGGGCAACCCGCCGGGACCGCGCCCGACGGCGTGACCCCGTGGCTACCCGGTTCGTTCGATTCCAGCACTCTGAACGAAAACCAGACCGAGCAAAACTACTACGCCATCGCCGCCTATCAAAAATCTGACGGCGACATGGACTTCCAGCTTGCGGGCTTTGGGCGCTTCAGCGGCGTACACTTCACGCCCGACCCAACCGGCGACCTCTTTTTCAATGGCGTGGCGAGCGACGTGAACCGCCGGTTATTTTCCACCGGCGTGCAAGGCGATATGAGCGACCGCCTCAACGACACCCATACCCTCCGCGCCGGCCTTACGATGTTGGAGGAAATTGCACCCACGGATTCGACCACCACGGTTTTTAACCTGCTGGACACGACTCCTGGCGATGACTCGACGGCTGCACCTACTGGCGCGCCTTACCCCGTGGCGCAAAGCAACACCGTGGACGCACAATTTTATGGCGTATATGTGCAGGATGAATGGAAAATCTCGCCGCAATTCACCGTCAACTATGGCACCCGCTTCGATGTCTACGAGTCGTCCACCGACCATGAAAACCAAATTAGCCCACGGATCAACGCCATCTATAAGGTAACTAATGCGACGACCATCCACGCCGGCTACGCACGCTATTTCACGCCGCCGCCGTTGGAATCAGTGAACTCGGCGGACATTGCCGCCTTCGCCGGCCCACCAGGCGATAATGGCACATCGAACCTGCCGCCGGGGTCGGTCACGCAAAACGACCCGGTCAAAGCCGAGCGTTCGCATTATTTTGACGCCGGCATTTCCCAAAAAATCACCCCAAAATTGACCGCGGGCCTCGATGGTTATTATAAAATCGCCAAGAACCAGCTCGACGATGGGTTTTTCGGCCAATCGCTCGTTCCGTCGTCCTTCAATTACCGCAAGGGCAAAATTTACGGCGTTGAACTGACGACCAGCTACGCGGACGGCGGCTTTTCCACCTATGCCAACGCAGCCTACTCCGTGGCGCAGGGTGAGGATATTGATTCGGCCCAGTTCCTTTTCAGTCCTAGTGACCTGGCCTACATTCAAAACCACTACGTCAACCTCGATCACGACCAGACGGTGACCGCCTCGGGCGGCGTCGCCTACACTTGGAAGCACACCGACAGCGCGACCCGGGTCTATCTCGATGCTCTGTTCGGAAGCGGCCTGCGGAAGAACGAGGTCATGCCCGATGGCTCGACCATTCCCAATGGCGCAAAAGTGCCCACTTACTGGACACTCAATGTCGGCGCGGAACAAGAATTCCGCATTGGCTCCGGCTCGTTGCTGAAGTTGCGGCTCGATATCATCAATCTGCTCGACCGGACCTATCAGTTGCGCGACGGCTCGGGCATCGGCGTCAACGCCGCCCAATACGGCATGCGCTTCGGCGTCTTCGGCTCGATTAGCTGCAGCATGTGACCCATGGAGCATCGGAGAAACGGCCAGAAAAACCAATCTACGGCCATGAAATGGCTTATTTGCTACCTCGTCGCCATTGTGGTTCATGCGGTGGTGTTGTTCGGAGTCAAATGTGCTGCTGCCACCACCACCGAAACCAACGCCCTTGCCGCCCCCACCCGTCGAACAGCCGCCACCGCCAGAACCCAAGCCGGAACCGCCGACACCCGTACCGACCCCGGCAGTTTTGCCGGAGCGCGTGCCAGAGCCTCCACCTGCGCCGACGCCAGCGCCGACTGTTCCCGAGCCAGTGCAGAAAGTCGCCCCTGAGATTGTGACTTCGCCGGTGGTTGTGCCGCCCAGCCCCTACCTCAACGTCACACAGCCATCCTACGCGAACCGCGTCGAGCCGGACTATCCGACGCAAGCCCGTCGCCTGCATCAGCAAGGCACCGTAACGCTTGCCCTTTACATCAACGCGCTTGGTTCGCTCGATAAAATCGAGGTCGTCAAAAGTTCCGGCTTTCGCCTCCTCGACGACGCAGCAGTGGAGGCCATGAAGCAATCCCGTTTCCACCCAGCCTATCAAGGCAACACGCCCACGCCCTCGCGTGCGGAAGTTTCCGTCAATTTTGTTTTGGAAAGCGGCTGATTTTCAAATCAATGTCCGCGGAACACCGCGAGGGCGGAATGCCACGCATCAGGCAGGCCGTAGATATCCAGCGCGGTAATCAGGAGGCACGAGGCCCAGCCGGCGATAATCAGGAACGGGCCAATCCGTTGCCGGCCCATGCGTTGTTTCGA
>JABDGR010000004.1:44213-51762 GCA_013285985.1 Verrucomicrobiota bacterium | reverse complement strand
ATAGTAGGTTACCAATTCGCGCCCGGTGAGAAAGCGGTAGAAATACGGCGATTCCGGCAAATAGCCCACCAGCCGGCGCGCCGCCACGGAATTGCTCGGTAATCCAAAAATTTCGCACGCGCCCTGGGTGGGCTCCAGCAGGCCGAGGATGACCTTGATGGTGGTGCTCTTGCCCGAGCCATTTGGCCCCAGCAACCCGAAGACCTCGTTGTCGGCGATTTCCAGCGTCAGGTTTTCCACCGCGCGCAGCTTGATCCCGCGCAGGCCCAGGCGGAAGTCCTTCGTCAGGTTTTTGATGCGGATGGCGGGGGCAGACATGGAAAACGTGGGAAAATTGACCTTTAGCCGATGTGGAAATCGCGGAATTGCGCCGGGCCGGTCAGCGTTTCGGTGGTGGTCTCTTTGATATATTGCTGCATCTGGGCCTGAATTTCACGGAGGAATTCACGCACTTCAGTTTCTTGGCCCTCCGCGACCAGGTGTACCCGCCCGTCCGGCAGGTTGCGGACCTGGCCCGTCACGGTGAAGCCTTGGGCAATCTGTCGCGCGGAGTAGCGAAAGCCCACGCCCTGCACGCGGCCGGCAAAATGCGCTTCGAGGCGGAAGACGGGATGGGCCATAAACAAAGTCGGGGAATGCAGAACCCGCATTGTTGCCTGAACGTGGGACGGCGGACAACTCTTTTTGCTCTTCTCCTTCCCTCAAAAAGGCTTGTGGCGATTGGGAAATGGGGCATGATTTATTACTATGCCCGCCCCGACTTTAGCCGCGCCCGATGGCCGGGTGGTGGATTATCTCCGGATCTCCATCACCGACCGCTGCAATGAGCGCTGCCTCTACTGCATGCCCGAGGGGTACAAGGGCTGGCAATCCCGCGCGGACACGCTGACGGACGACGAAATTGTCCGCGTCGCGCGCCTCGCCGCCGGGCTGGGTTTTCGGAAATTCCGCGTCACCGGGGGCGAGCCGCTCGTGCGCAAGGGCGTGGTGGACATCATTGGCCGCATTTGGGAATTGCCCGGCGTGGAAATGATCGGCCTGTCCACCAACGGCATCATGCTGGAAAAACTCGCCGCGCCGATGCGCCAGGCCGGGCTGACGGGCGTCAACGTCAGCCTCGACGCGCTCGACCCGACCATTTACCACCGCGTCACGGGAGGCGATGTGAGTCGCGTGTTGGCGGGCATCGAAGCCGCGCGCGCCGCGGGCTTTGAGCGCATCAAGCTCAACTGCGTGCTCATGCGCGGGGTGAATGAACAGGAAATCTGGCCGCTGGTCGAATACGCCGCCGCGCGCAGCTGCCCGATGCGCTTCATCGAGCTGATGCCTCTCACGCGCCGCGACGTGCTGAATGAAAGCAACTTTTTCCCCATCGCCGAAATGATGGAAATCCTGCGCGCCCACGACGAACTCACGCCCGTCGAAAAGGAAAAGGAGCAAATCGGCAACGGCCCGGCCCGTTATTATCGCCTGAAACACACCGGCGCGCTCGTCGGCGTCATCGGCGCGTTGACCGAGGCGTGTTTTTGCGAGCGGTGCAACAAGATGCGCGTCACCGCCGATGGCAAGCTGCGTCCGTGCCTGGGCGATGCGTTGGAATTCGACCTGCTGCCTGCCTTGCGCGGCGGTAGCGATGAAGATGTCATTGCGGTTTTCCAAAACGCGTTGGCGCGCAAACCCCTGGCGCACGGCTTCCGTGATGTCTATCAGCCCGCGCGCCCGATGACGGCCATCGGCGGCTAAGTTGCGGTCGTGATCTTTGCGCCATGAAAATTTTGTATTTCGCGCATGTGGCGAAGGCGCTGGACCGCCGCGAGGATGAGCTCGAGGTGCCGGCGCCGATTTCAACCGAAGCGCTGTGGGAACGGCTGCTCACCCTGCGCCCGGCGCTGGCCCGCTACCGCGCCACCATCCACCTCGCTCGCAACCAGGCGTTCGCCGGCCCGAATGACCAGTTTACCAACGGCGACGAGGTGGCCCTGCTGCCGCCGGTGTCCGGTGGTTGAGCGAACGCCCATGTGGTCGGAAATCAAATTTTTTACCTCGGCTATGCCCGTGCCGCCTTGTCTGCCGGAAGCCGTGCGCGGCGCGGCCGGGGCCTGGGCGGAATTTCATGGCTGTGTGCGCAACTCCGAGCAGGGCAAAAAAATTTCCGGCCTGCGCTACGAAATTTACGAACCAATGGCGTGCGGGGTTTTAATGACCCACTTTGAGGAAATGGAAAAGAAGCACGGCTTGCTCGCGGTGCGCTTTTGGCATCGGTCCGGGACAGTTCCGGTCGGCGAGGCCGCCGTCTATGTCGCGGTCGCCGCGCCGCATCGCCGGGAAGCATTCGCCGCGCTGGCGGAGTTGATGGACCGCCTCAAAACCGACGTGCCGATTTGGAAGGTCGAGGTTTTACCGGCCTGAGGCCGATTCACCATGCCGGAAAAATTTCCAGCATCTGAAGTTTCCGTCGCCGAAGTTTGGAAACTCCTCGAAGAACGTGTCGCGCCGCTCGACCCCGAGCGCGTACCGCTGGCCGATGCCCGGGGACGCCTGCTGTTGGCGGATGTCAAAGCCGACTTAGACCAACCGCCATTCGACCGTTCGGCGGTGGATGGCTATGCATTCATTCCGAATTCTTCGACGGCAAAATTGCGGGTCATCGGTGTGGTCAAAGCCGGTGAAGTCGCCTCACGCGCGCCAGGGCCGGGCGAGGCTTTGCGCATTTTCACCGGCGCGCCAGTGCCCGCGCCGGGGCTGGCGGTGCTTATGCAGGAAGATGCAGTGGTGGAGGGCGATTGCATTACGGTAAAACGTTCTCTTACTCCCGGCGAGAATGTGCGTGTGCGGGGCAGTGACGCGCGGGCGGGCGATGTGCTGTTGCCATCGGGGGTGAGGCTGAACCCCGTGGCGCTAGCCTTGCTTGCCTCGGTCGGGGAAGTGCGCCCGGTCGTCAATGGTGTGCCGCATCTGGCTCATGCGACTACCGGCGATGAAATTGTGCCGCCCGAGGCTACTCCGGGTCCCGGCCAGATTCGGAACAGCAACCAAGTATTGATGGCGGCTTTGCTGCAAAATTTGAATGCGCGCAATTCCCCGCTTCACCAGGAACACTGGGGTGACGATGCGGCGCACGCGGCATCCCGGCTGGCCGCGGAACCTTTTGCCTCCGCCGACCTGATTTTAATTTCCGGCGGTGCGAGCGTGGGCGAGCACGATTACGCGGCGCGCATTCTCGAAAACGCGGGCTTCGAATTGCCGGTGCGCAAAGTCAATCTGCGCCCGGGCCGGCCTTTGTTGGTGGGATTTCGAGGAAAACAGGTCGCCTTCGGATTGCCCGGCAATCCGGTATCGCACTTCGTCTGTTTTCATTTATTCGTGCGGTTGGCGCTTTGTCGTCTGCAGCGAAACACCCCGGCCAAATGGCTCAAGCTACGTCTGGAGAAACCCTTGATCAACATTGCCAACCGCCGCCCAACTTACTGGCCGGGGGTGATGACCCGCGGCGACGGGCTGAGAATCCAGCCACTGCCCTGGAATAACTCAGGCCACCTGGCCGCGCTGGCGGAAGCCAATGTGCTTTTCCTCGTGCCGCCGGAAACTCAGGAATTGCCCGCGGGCTCCAAGGTGGACACTCTGATTGTCGGCGCCCCCCTCCGCTCATGAAAAAATCCCGCTTTACCCATCTCGATTCCCGCGGCGCTGCGCGCATGGTGAATGTTGCCGCCAAGCCGGTGCAAACGCGCCGCGCCGTGGCCGAGGCTATTCTGCGTTGCGCGCCGGCGACGATTCGCCAACTGCGCAAGCAAGCCTTGCCCAAGGGCGATGCCCTGGCGGTTGCCCGCATTGCCGGCATCCAGGCCGCGAAACGCGCGTCGGAACTCATCCCGCTCTGCCATCCGTTGCCGCTGCATCACGTCGGCGTGGATTTTGAAGTGCGGGCCGACCGCATCGTGATTCGCTCGGAAGCGAGCACCGACGCCCGCACGGGAGTCGAGATGGAGGCCCTCGCGGCCGCGAGCGTCGCCGCGCTAGCGCTTTACGACATGCTCAAGAGCGTGGACAAAAAGATGGCCGTCGAACGTCTGCGTCTGCTGCATAAAACGAAACACTAATCATGCCTGGCCCATCGCAGACTGCGGTCAAAATCGGCCGTTTGACCATCAGCGACCGCGCTAGCGCGGGCGTTTACCAGGACTTGAGTGGCCCGGCCATCGAAGAGGCGCTCGCTGCACTATTTAATGGTTCCGCGGAATTTTCCCGTGTACTCGTCCCCGACGAGCGCCCGCAGATTGCCACCGCCCTGCGCCGTTTGTGTGATGAGGAACATTGCGCGCTGGTCGTGACCACCGGCGGCACCGGCCCCGCCGTGCGCGATGTGACGCCCGAGGCCACACGCGAGGTTTTGGAAAAGGAACTGCCCGGCTTCGGCGAAATCATGCGCGTTCGTTCGTTCGACATCGCGCCCACGAGCATTCTGTCGCGCGCGGTTGCCGGAGTGCGTGGGCGTTCGCTCGTCATCAATCTCCCTGGCAGTCCCAAGGCCGTCCGCGAATGTCTCGCCATTCTTGCCCCCGCGATTCGGGAATGCTTGAAACACCTCGGCGAGTAGGGCAGGGGACTTTTTATCCGTCAGCGCATGATATCTCCGCGAAAAAGCCGCCGCCGATTTGGCCTTACCCCGGCGGTGGTCATGGTGGCTGTACCGCTTCTGCTCACGCACTCGCCGGTTTTTGGGCAGGACCGGGCGACGCTCGACTTGCTGGTCAAGCGCGGGGTCATTTCCCAGGCCGACGCTGACAGTGTGGGTAAATCTTCCGCCACACCCGGGGTTTTGGTTACGGCGAACGATTCGGCGGTCAAAAAATTGCAACTCGAAGGCATGATTCGAATGCAATATGATTTTTTTACGACGCGCGACAAGGCGGGTGATGCTTCCAATCCGCCCGGCACCAATCAATTTGAAATTCGCCATGCCTATCTCGGTGCGCTGGCGGACCTCGGCAATGACTGGGGCGGTGAAGTGGAGCTGGATTTTGCCGCCAGCGAAGGCACCCAGTCACCAACCGGCGGTGCGGCCTCGGGGAATGTCGGGGTGGGGCAAAACAGTTTTGAGAAGGTTATCATCACCCGGAAGTTTCCCGACTACGGAACCCTGGCGGCGGGTTACCGCAAAGTGAACTTTACCCAGGAAGAGTTGACCCCGTGGTCCAATTTGAAGGCTATCGAGCGTTCACCCGCGACCCGGTATTTTGACGAAAATTTCTCCTCCAGCACGAGCGGTCGCCTGGCTTTTGCGAACCGCCACACCGGGGTTTTCTGGGATGGAAATGTCACTGGGGCGGGCAGTGTCCTGGATGGCGCCTACTACAGTGTTGCTGTCACCGACGGGTACAACAATCAGAACATCCAAGTCAGCAATGCGAATAATCTGGGCTATAACCGCCTGGCCTATTGGGCGGCGGCGGGTTACCAGGGCGCGGTTGGTGAATGGAAGTATGACTTCGGGGTCCATACTGGCGTGTCGCAAGTTCAGAACAGCAACGGGCTGGCGGGTGCGGCTTCGCAAGCCAATGCCGAATGGGCCTGGAACCCGTATGTGAAAGTGGACAAGGGAGGTTTCGAATTTTCCGCCGAGTTCCTGCAGGCGTGGGTGCAGCGAGGTAAATTCGCCGGCAGCGCAGGCACGACGCAGACCGAAGCGACGCCTTACGGCATCAACCTCACGCCTTCCTACAAGATTAGCCCGGAATGGGAAGTGTCCTTCCGTTATAGCTACTTGGACACGAATGGCCGGGGCATGAACATCAGCGATGTTGTCCGCAACGGGAACAATCCCACCCTGGCGGATGGCGGGACGACCAATTTGTTCAACGCGGTGAACTCCTATTACTGGGGGGTGAATTACCACATTATTGGCGCCGGGGTGCTGTTGTCGTTTGGCTATGAAATCAATGATTTCCGCGACCGCCAAATTGGCGCGGGCGGCACGGGTTTTAACGGCGCCAGTGCGGAATCGAGCGGCTTTCGCACGCAAATGCAGGTCCAGTTTTGAATATCAGCCGGTAATTGGCCTTTACATGAGAGCCATTTTATTTTTACTGAAGGAAAATGAAAACACCCCTTCGATTAGTTCTTTGTTTTATTGCCCTGGTGGCTTCCGCGCGGGGCGGTGACGTGGTTGTCTCGGCTGCGGCCAGCCTCAAAGACGTGCTCACGGAGCTTGCGCCGCTGTGCCAGAAGCAGACCGGCGTGGCTTTTACGACGAATCTCGCCGCGTCCGGTGTGCTCGCGCAGCAAATCAAGTCCGGCGCGCCGGCGGACATTTTTATTTCCGCGGATGACGCGACGATGGACAGCCTCGACAAAGCCGGCCTGCTCCAGCCCGGTTCACGGGCGAAACTGCTCGGCAACGCGTTGGTGATTGTGGTTCCGGTCGCGAACACCAGGAAATATGACAAACCGGATTTTGTCGGCGGAGCGGATATCAAACATCTCGCGATTGGCGATCCCAAGACCGTTCCGGCCGGCCGCTACGCAACCGCCTACCTCGACAAGCTCAAGCTTTCCGCGGCGGTGAAAGACAAGCTTGTGCCCCTCGACAACGTGCGCACCGTGCTGGCGGCGGTTGCCGCCGGCAACGCTGAGGCGGGCATCGTTTACAGCACGGACGCCGCCATTGAGAAAAAAGTCCGGGTCGCCTGGACCGTCCCTGTCGCCGACGGCCCAGCCATCAATTATCCCATCGCCATCGTCAAAAATTCCTCGGCGCCCGCCGCTGCGGCCAAAGTGCGTGAATTTCTTTTAAGTGATGCCGCCCGCGCGGTCTTTGCGCGCTATGGTTTTATCCTGCCGGAAAAAACCGTTGCTCCGGCACCCGCGCCTGCGGCATCCTCGGCTAAATGAGCTGGGATGTGGTTTTGTTCACCGTCGCGATGGCGGCGCTCGCCGTGGCGGCGTCGCTGCCCGTAGCGCTGGGGCTGGCCTGGCTGCTGGCGCGCAAACGCTGGCCGGGGAAAATTTTGGTGGAGACCTTGGTGACGGTGCCGCTTGTGCTGCCCCCGGTGGCGACGGGCTTCGCCTTGCTGATGCTGTTCGGCAAGTACGGCTGGCTCGGTGGCATTTTGGAACAATGGTTTGGGCTCGAAATCGTCTTCACCTGGAAGGCCGTGATTTTGGCGATGGCGGTGATGTCCTTCCCGCTGGTGGTGCGAGCGGCGCGTTTGGGTTTCGAGGCGGTGGACCCGCATTTGGAGGACGCCGCGCGCTCGCTCGGGGCCGGGCCGTGGAAAGTCTTCTGGCAAATCACCCTGCCACTTTCGCGCCGCGGGGTGCTGGCGGGCGGAGTGCTGGGGTTTGCCCGCGCGCTCGGTGAATTCGGTGCGACCATCGTTTTTGCCGGCAACATTGCGGGCCGCACGACCACCATCCCATTGGCGATTTATGGCAGCGTGATTTCCGGCGACAATACCACGGCGCTGGAATTCATCGCCGTTTCCCTCGGTCGGCTCTACATTGATAGTGTGGCGGGTGGACTCCGGCCCGCTGTGCACGGCAAAATGCT
>JABDGR010000004.1:0-44203 GCA_013285985.1 Verrucomicrobiota bacterium | reverse complement strand
TTCCCTCGTGCTGGCTTTCGGTGCCGTGGCCTTTGGCGAACGGCTGGTGCGTCCGTTGCCAAATGCCCGGAGCGGTTGATTGCAGGCGTAATCTTTTCTTTCACCCCGAGCTGTTTTGTGATTGGCTCCATTCCCCCAACGCTCTCCCCATGCGTTACTCACTGCTGTTATTCGGATGCGCCCTGCTGATTTTGCCCCAGCCCACCCGGGCGGCGGAAGAAGACTGTGATTGCGAAACGAGTGGCCAGACCGCGACGGCGGCTGAGCCGGATGTTTTTGCCCGTCCTTCCGGAGTTTTTTATTTTAGCAACGGCCGGGCCATGATGTCCGCTGCCATGCATTTCGGTGATTTCTCCGCGTTTGATGCGCGCGCGCTACCCTATGGGGCGCTCCTCGCCGATAGCGGGCCCAATCCCGACGCCGTGCCTGACATTAAAGATCCCGTCATCTATCCCGATTGGAGCCAACCCATAGACCAACGCGTGGATGATCTCATCCGGCGCATGTCCTTGCGGGAAAAAGTTTCGCAAATGGGCAACGACGCCCCGGCCATCGAGCGCCTCAAGGTTCCGGCCTACAATTATTGGAATGAGGCTCTCCACGGTGTCGCGCGCGCCGGCAACGCCACCGTTTTCCCGCAGACCATCGGCATGGCCGCCATGTGGGATACCAGCCAATTACACAGCATCGCCGACACCATCGCCACCGAAGCCCGCGGGAAATTCAACGACGGCGTGGCCAACGGCCCGTGGAGCGCCCAGCAATGGCAATACTATGGCCTGACTTTTTGGACGCCGAACATCAATTTATTCCGCGACCCGCGCTGGGGCCGCGGGCAGGAAACTTACGGCGAGGACACTTACCTCACGGGCCGGATGGCGGTCGCATTCATCACCGGCTTGCAGGGTGATGACCCGCATTACATCAAGGCGCTCGCCACGGCCAAGCATTTTGCCGTGCACAGCGGGCCGGAGTCCACCCGCCACACTATCAATGTAGAGCCGACCGAGCAGGACTTTTATAACAATTATCTTCCACACTTTGAGGCGGCGGTGCGTGAAGGCCATGTCGGCACCATCATGGCGGCTTACAACAGTGTTTACGGCATGTCGGCCAGCGCCAGCCCGCTTTTGCTCACGAAAATACTGCGCGAAAAATGGGGCTTCGCAGGCCATGTGGTTTCGGACTGCGACTCAGTCGAGGATATTTGGAAGACCCATAAAATTGTGGCGACCCAGGTGGAGGCCGTGGCCCTCGCGCTCAAGGCTGGCCTCGACCTCAATTGCGGCTTTGGGACATTGAGGCCGCCCCAATACCATGCCGCCCTCGTCGATGCCTGGCAGCAGGGTTTGGTAACAGAGCAGGAAATCAACCAGGCGCTGCATTATGTGCTTAAGGCGCGTTTCCAACTCGGGTTGTTCAATCCGCCGGAAAAAGTCCCTTATTCCAAATACACTTTGGCCGATGTGGACACGCCGGAGCATGCCGCGCTGGCGCTCCAGGCCGCACATGAATCCATGACGCTGCTCAAAAACTCCGGAGTGCTGCCGCTCGACAAATCGAAGCTCAAAAAAATCGCGGTCATCGGCCCCAATGCGGATTCCGTACCCATGCTCCTCGGCAACTACAACGGCACGCCTTCGCACCCGGTGACGGTTCTCGCGGGCATCCGCGCGGAGGCAGCCTCGGCCAATATTGAAGTGACTTATGCTGTTGGCTGCGCCTTGGTGCAGGGTTATCGCGCTGGACAAGGCGGACGCGGCGCGCCGCCACCCGCACCGGCCAAGGGCACTCTGAGTGCCGATGAGCAGGCAAATTTTGAGGAAGCCGTAAATTTGGCGAAGGACGCCGATGTCGTCCTCTACGTTGGCGGCATCAGCGCGCAACTTGAGGGCGAGGAAATGAATACCAAGCTGGACGGATTTTCCGGCGGCGACCGCACCCGCATCGAGCTGCCGGCCATCCAGACCAAATTACTCCAGGCGCTGTACGCCACGGGCAAGCCGGTGGTGTTTATCAATTGTAGTGGCAGCGCCATCGCGATGCCGTGGGAAGCGGGGAACTTGCCCGCAATTTTACAAGCTTGGTATCCTGGCGAGGCTGGTGGCACGGCGGTGGCCGATGTTTTGTTTGGTAATTACAACCCCGCCGGGCGGCTGCCGATAACTTTCTACAAATCCACCGCGGATTTGCCGGCCTTCGACGATTACAACATGGCTAACCGCACGTATCGCTATTTCACCGGCCAGCCGCTTTTCGCCTTTGGGCACGGCCTCAGCTACACGGCATTCAAATACGATAGTTTGAATCTTGCCGCTGGCGGCAGTGCCACTCCCAATGACGGCAGCATTCCCATCTCGGTGGACATCACCAACACCGGCGGCCGTGACGGCGACGAAGTCGTGCAGATTTACGCGCGTCCGCAAGGCAACACGGACTCCGCGACGCCGCGTGAGCGTCTGGTTGGCTTCAAGCGAGTTGCCATTGCCAAAGGCCAGAAAGTCACCGTGACGTTCGATATTCCGACGAAGAACCTGCGCCTCTGGGACGCCACGAAAAAAGATTATGTCGTAGCCCCCGGCGCGTATGACTTCCAAATCGGTGCGGCTTCAGATGATATCCGTCTGACCACCCCAGTCATAGTGGCTGCTGCCAAATAAATTCCCCTGCAAAATTCTTCGCCCATCCGGAGGAAAATAAAAACCTAACGCGGGCAAATATTTTTCAGAATATTCATGAGTCAGACATGCTCGAATTGTCCAATAATTAAGTCATTGCTTATGAAATAATTATGCATTAAGCTTCTTATGTCTGCAGCCTAACTATTTGATGGAAAGCACTAATAATGTGCCTTCAAAACCTAGACTATAAATGGGTGAGTGCCTACAGGGTTTGCCTGATGGGCGGAGGAAGTGGTTTAGTCTAGAATGCCTAAAAGAAAAACCTATGGCTGCTCCGCTCTTCGGCATTTATACCCCTTTGCACAAGGGCAATACCTCGACCGTCGCGTTGGGTGCCAGCCTCGCGGCGCGGGAATTGGGTGTTCGGCTCGTGGTATTCAGTGACTTCAACCTTATCCAGGACTTGAAATTGGACGGGCTGCTTGCAGACCGGCCGGAGGAGAAACACGATGTCGAGCATCTGTCCAAATGGTCCGAACGCGGCGTGCCCATCGTCATTTCCGGTTATGATTTGGGGCCGTCGTATGCGCAAATCACGGTGGATAATCTGGGCGCCATCGAAGGCATGGTGGATTATCTCGTGCGGCTGGGCCACCGCGACTTCGTCTTTGTGTCCGGGCCGGTGACTAACCCGGAAAATGAATTGCGCCGCCAGGGCTTTGTACGCGGCCTGCTCAAGCACGGGCTGACGTGCGACCGGAAAAACATTCTGCTGGCCAACAACTGGCAGACGGCAGATGGCGACCGCGCGGTGGAGGAATTTGTGCGCCGCGGCGGCCAGTGCACCGCAATGGTATGCGCCAACGATCTCCTCGCGCACGGTGCGTGTGTCGCCCTCCAGCGGCATGGTTTGGTGGTGCCGCACGATGTGTCGGTGACGGGTTTCGATAATTTTTCCTTCCGGGAACATTGCGACCCGGCCTTGCTGGATCCGCCGCTGACGACGGTGGCGCAGCCGGTTTATGAATGCGGCTACCAGGCGGTGCGGATGCTGGCCGAAGCTGCGGGGCGGCCGTTTGTCCAGTGCACGCGCAAAGTTCTCATCCCGCACTTCGCGTTTCGCCAATCCTGCCGGGCCCTCGATCCCGCCGTGGATGAAGCAGCCGCGATTGGGAGCCTCCCGCAACCGGAGGTCATCCAGCCCGAGGTGGCGCACAGCCTGGACACGCCGGGGTTGCATGCACAACAACGCACGAGCGAAATTTTGCGGGTGGTGGTGACCACCGCCGCGGCCAGCGCCGATCCGCTCGACACTTTGCGGAAGGGCGTGCGCGAGCTGATTAACCGTGGCAAAAACGACCTCTACTTCCATTTCGCCATGACGAAGCTGGAAAGTTACTTCCAGCAGGGCCGGGCCGGCCTGGCCGATGTCGCGCAACGGGAAAGCTTTATCTCCCGCTGCCTGTCTGAACTGCGTGCGGAAGCGTATGTGGACAATTACCGCGATTATCGCGACGCACTGGCCAGCGAGGTGCAACAAGTGTTTAATTTTTTCCAGCCGGCCATCACCAGCGTCACGGATATGAAGGGCGCGGCCGGGGTGCTGGATCAAATCCGCCGCAAGCTGGGCATCCGCCTGTTCCGCCTGGAAGCGCGGGAAGGTTCACCACGGGTCTGGAACGCGCGGTCCAACCTCAAGGCCACGGAAGCGCCGGCGGCCCAGGTGAGCGAACGCACGGATCAGGACTGGCTCGAGGAGTTAGTTGCACCTGGGCAGAGTCTCATGCGCCTGGGGATTTCCTTCCAGTCCAAGCAGGTCGGCGTGCTTGATGTGGAATTCGACCAGCGCCGCGCGCTCGACTCCGCCCGGTTGACCAATTCCGCGAGCAACCTGCTGTATGGCGCCAGCCTCAGCACCCGCCTCCTCGAGCGCAGCAAGGAGCTGGAAGCCCGCTCGCGCGAACTGGAGATCGAAAAAGCCAAAGCCGAGGAGGCCTGGCGCGAAGCCGAGAGGGCGGCCAAGGTCAAAAGCGAATTTCTCGCCAACATGAGCCATGAAATTCGCACGCCCATGAACGGGGTGATCGGCATGGTCGAACTCGCGCTCGACACGGAATTGACCAAGCAGCAGCGCGATTATCTCGGGATGGTGCAAAGCTCGGCGCACGCGCTCCTGGCCATCGTCAATGACATCCTCGACTTTTCCAAACTTGAGTCCGGCAAATTCGCCCTCGACGAGGCGCCTTTTTCCCTGCGCAACTGCCTGGACGACGCCGTCAAGATGTTCTCTTTGCGGGCGGCCGAAAAGCGCCTCGAACTCGCTGCGCTCGCCCAGCCCGATGTGCCGGACAGCCTCTTGGGCGATGCCGGCCGGCTGCGCCAGATTATTTCCAATCTCGTGGCCAATGCCATCAAGTTCACCGCCCAGGGCGAAGTCATCGTCATGGTGGACAACGAAGGCCTGAACAATGGCCTGCGGCAACTGCACTTTCGCATTCGCGACACCGGCATTGGCGTTGCACCGGACAAGCAGGAATTGATTTTTGAGGCGTTCCGCCAGGCCGATGGCTCGACCTCGCGCCACTACGGCGGCACCGGCCTGGGTTTGAGCATCTGCCAGCGTCTGGTCCAGCAAATGGGCGGGCGCATCTGGGTTGAGAGCACCCTCAACCAGGGCAGCATTTTCCATTTCATCGTGCATATTGCGGAATCGGCGACCCCCGTCGTCCGCGTGAATGAATCGCTCGCCCAAGCCTTGCGAGGGCAACGAGTCCTGGTGGTGGACGACAATGCCGCCAACCGTACCATTTTGCAGGTGATGCTGGCCAACTGGCGCGCGGAGGTCACCCTCGCAACCAGCGGGCCGGACGCCATTGCCGCCGTGCGCGGCGCTGTCGAACAAAACCAACCTTTCGACCTCATCCTTCTTGACGCACTGATGCCGGGCATGGACGGCTTTGACGTCGCCCGCACGCTCAAGGATCGCACGGAGTTCCACGGCCCGGCCATCATGATGCTTTCTTCCGCTTACCGGGCGAGCGATCTGGAGCAATGCGACAACCTGGGCATTCAGGCGGTGCTGACCAAGCCCGTCAGCCAGCGCGATTTACTCCAGGCCATCGGCACCGCCTTGTGGGAGAATAAAAATTTGCGCGTTCCTGCGCCGGTGGCGGCCAGCAGCCGGGCCGAGCGGAGCCTGCGAGTGCTGGTGGCCGAGGACAACGTCGTCAACCGCGAAGTCGCCCGCAACCATCTCGAAAAACGCGGCCATGTGATCGTCACCACCAATGATGGCGAACAGACCGTTGCCGAATGGCGCAAGGGTGGCTTCGATCTTATTTTGATGGACATCCAAATGCCGGTCATGGACGGCCCGACTGCAACCCGGCGCATTCGGTCCGAGGAAAAAGCCCGCGGCGGTCACATCCCCATCATTGCGATGACCGCCCATGCCCTCAAGGGCGTCGAAGAGGAATGCCTTTCCTACGGCATGGACGCCTATGTTTCCAAGCCTTTGCAACGCGAGCGATTCATTGCGCTCGTGGAAAGTTTTTCCCCGCGGATAGCAACCCGGGCGGCGCTTGCTCCTCCGTCCAAGGAAATCCCGGCAGTCGCGGACGACACCGCGCCGCTGGTTCGCCCGGAGAATCTCGTTGCGCACGTCGGGGATGACCCGGAGGTTCAGCAGCAAATTATGAACTTGTGTCTGGAGACCCTCCAGGTCCAGATACCGTTATTTCGTCGCGCAATCGATGAAGGTGATGTGACGACCGTCCAGCGTATTACGCATTACTTGCGCGGTTCATTGGGGGTTTTGGGTCTGCCGACATTTATTCAAATCACCGAGGATATCGAATGCCGCCACCAGGAGCTGGGGGACAAATTATGGTGGCAGCGCTGTGAGGATCTTTTGCAGATGCTCAAGCGCATCGAGTTGGAATTGCAGCAACTTCAGGCGGCGTGACCAATCGGTGCAGATTGATGATTGGGACACACGGACGAGCCGTGCCGGACGGTTCACATTGGTCGTGATTTTGACTTCCCATTTTGCGTCAAAAGGTTAATACCCATCGGGATGGGTTGGGCCGTACCCCTTGATTCACCTGGCTCAATCTGCTGCTTACCCATGAAAAAACTTCTGTTCATTGTCGGTGGCCTCCTGCTTGGCGGCGCTCTTCCGGCCAGCCAGACCCTCACCCTCGATACGGCCAAGACCAAGGAGCCGATTTCGCCCTACATCTATGGGCAGTTCATCGAGCATCTCGGCAAATGCGTCAACGGCGGCCTCTGGGCTGAGCTGCTGGAAGATCGCAAATTTTATTATCCAGTAAAAGACAGTTACAGTCCGTGGTCGGTCGCCACCGACCCCCAGTGGAACACCGGCCCTTATATGTACCTGAGCGGCTCGCCGTGGAAGGTTATTGCGCCGCGCAACACCCGAGGCGCGGTCACGATGGACACCACGCACACTTATGTGGAAGACCATAATCCTGATGCCGGCCCGCAAATCGGCCAGGTTATCCAGCCGCCGCAAGCTCCCGTCCTGCATCTGCGCCCGAATGGGGATGTCGGCATTTCGCAGGAATGCATCCAGCTGACCAAGGGGCGCGATTACATCGGCCACGTCATGCTGAGCGGCCAAAACTTTTCTGGCACGGTCACCGTGCGCATGCTGATGGACGATCTCGCCCCGCGCGTCATCCAGACGATTACCGCGGCTGGGGGCGACTACCAGCGCACGGATTTCAAGTTCACCGCGCCGGCGGATTCCCTCAATGCCCATTTTGAAATTGTGGGCCGCGGCCAGGGCGATGTGGAGATTGGTTCAATTTCCCTCATGCCCGCGGACAATATCCACGGCTGGCGCGCCGACACCGTCGTGCTGTTGAAACAGTTGAACGCACCCATCTACCGCTGGCCCGGCGGCAATTTCGTCAGCGGCTATAATTGGAAGGACGGCATCGGCCCCGATCGCGACCAGCGTCCGCCGCGCAAAAATCCGGCCTGGAAGGGCGTTGAGCCGAACGACGTGGGCATCCACGAATACATGGACTTGATGCAACTCATCGGTGCGGAGCCGTATGTTTCCGTCAATACCGGCCTGGGCACGATTGACGGCGTGTCCGCGGAAGTTGAATACCTCAACGGCGCGGCGGATTCGCCCATGGGCAAACTGCGGGCCGCCAATGGCCATGCGGAACCGTTCAATGTCAAATGGTATGCCGTCGGCAATGAGATGTTTGGCAGCTGGCAGCTCGGCAACATGCCGCTCGAGCAATACGTGCAGAAGCACAACGACGTCGCCAAGGCAATGTTGAGCGTGGATAAAAACGCCAAGCTCGTCGCCGTTGGCGCGGCGGACAACCGCAATGGCTGGGACCAAACCATGTTCAAGATCTGCGCGGACTACATGAACCTGATGAGTGAGCATGTTTACGTGAAGGAAAAACTGGATGTCGTCGCGCACGTGGCGCAACTGGCCGATGAAATTCGCCGGGTGGCGAACGCCCATCGCGGTTTCCGGCAGTCAATTCCCGAACTGCAGGGCAAGGACATCCGCGTCGCCATGGACGAATGGAATTACTGGTATGGCGATTACCTTTACGGCGAACTGGGCGTGCGCTATCACCTCAAGGACGCTCTGGGTATCGCCAAGGGCTACCACGAATTTTTCCGCAACAGCGACATTTTCTACATGGCCAATTACGCGCAGACGGTAAACGTCATCGGTGCCATCAAGACCACGCCGACGGCCGCGGCCTTTGACGCCACGGCGCTGCCGCAAGTCCTGTATCGCAACCATTTCGGCACGATTCCCATCGAAGTTTCACAGCAGCCCACGGGCGACCTCGACGTTTCTGCAGCCTGGACGACCGACCGAAAGGCCATCACTATTGCCGTCGTCAATCCGCGTTCCACGGCCGACGAACTGGTCGTCAACCTCGGCTCAACCACCGTCAAGGATCAATCCACCCAATGGCTCATTATCGGAACTGACCCGGATGAATACAACGAGCCGGGCAAGCCGCAGAACCTCACCATTCAGGAACACAGCGTAAATACCAGTGGTGGCAAGCTCGCTGTCCCCGCCCTCAGCGTGGTGATATATCGCTTGGATTTGCGTTGAACATTCCTTGTGGTTTCATTCTAAATACTTCTCCCCCATGAAATCCCCCTTGCTCTCCTTCTCCCGCCTCGCCCTTGGCCTGGCTGCCGGCGGCCTGCTGCTGGCTGGCTGCTCGAAGTCCGAAAACACGGCGACGAGTCCTTCGTCGTCCGCGGCGCCCGCGGCCAAAACCATCCGCGTCGGCTTCGCGCAAACCGGCGCCGAAAGCCAGTGGCGCACCGCCAATTCCAAATCCTTGCAGGACGAAGCGAAGGCCCGCGGCATCACGCTTAATTTTGTGGACTGCCAGAGCAAACCCGAGCTGCAAATCAAAGCCGTCCACGACTTTATCACCCAGAAGGTGGACGCCATCATCATCGCCCCGATTAAATCCACCGGCTGGGACGAAACGTTGAAAGATGCCAAGGCGGCGGGCATTCCCGTCATCATTGAGGATCGCAATGTGGATGCGGACAAATCGCTCTTCAAGTGTTTCATCGGCTCCGATTTCACCAAGGAAGGCCAGATGGTCGCCGAGTGGCTCATCAAAAAGACCGGTGGGAAGGGCAACATCATCGAACTTTACGGCGAACCCGGCTCCGCCGCCGCGGAAAACCGCCACAAGGCTTTTGCGGACGCCATCGCCAAGACGGACCTCAAGATTATTGATTCGCAAAGCGGCCAGTTCCAGCGCGACAAGGGCAAGGAAGTGATGGAAGCGATGCTCAAGGCCCACGCCAAAGGCAGCTTCGATATCGTGTACGCGCACAACGACGACATGGCCCTTGGCGCCATCCAGGCCATCGAGGCTGCGGGTTTGAAGCCAGGCACGGATCTCATGGTCGTCTCGATTGACGGCGAGAAGGAAGCCGTGCAGGCGGTGGCCGCTGGTAAAATCAATTGCGTGGTGGAGTGCAACCCGATGGTCGGCCCGCTCGTGTTTGACGCCGTGCAAAAAGTCCTTGCCGGCCAGGATGTCCCGGCGGTGACCTACAATACCGACCACGTTTTCGACAGCACCAACGCCGCCGCGGAAGCTCCCAAGCGGCCCTATTAACCGCGCCCCCAACCGCATGGCCGCCGTCGAGCCGTCAACGCCGCCCCTGCTCGCCATGCGTGGCGTTGGGAAGAAATTTCCCGGCGTGATCGCGCTTTCCGGAGTGGATTTCACCGTGCGCGCAGGTCAAATCCACGCCTTGCTCGGTGAAAATGGCGCGGGCAAATCCACACTGATAAAGGTGCTCACGGGCGTCTATGCGCCGGATGAAGGCGACATTCGCCTGGCTAGCCAGCCCATCCGCCCCGCTTCGCCGCGTGACGCCGAGCGACTCGGCATCAGCACAGTTTATCAGGAAGTGAATTTGATTCCAACGCTCTCAGTCGCAGAAAATATCGGCC
Source organism: Verrucomicrobiota bacterium (assembly GCA_013285985.1). Lineage (GTDB taxonomy): Bacteria > Verrucomicrobiota > Verrucomicrobiia > Opitutales > JABDGR01 > JABDGR01. The sequence continues at coordinate 34,078 of JABDGR010000004.1, read as the reverse complement.
TGGGCCGGCAGCCGGGGAAATTCGGTTTCCTCAACTGGAGCGCATTACGTCGCCATGCCCGCATTGCGCTGGCGCGGCTGGAAATTGAAGTGGACGTGGATGCCGAGCTGGGTTCTTTGCCACTGGCTATTCAGCAGATGGTCGCTATCGCCCGCGCCCTGGACTTGCAGGCCAAGCTCCTCGTGCTCGACGAGCCGACCGCTAGTCTCGACGAAAAAGAAGTGGACGAGTTGTTCAAAATCATGCGCCAGCTGCGGGTGGCGGGCCTGGGCATCATATTCGTCACGCATTTTCTGGATCAGGTTTACGAAGTCACTGACTGCATCACCGTCCTGCACAACGGTGAATTCGTCGGCGAATACCCGACGGCGGGGCTTGGTCGCCTCCAGCTCGTCAGTAAAATGCTTGGCCGCGAAGTAAGCGACGAAGAAGGCCATGCCGCAGAGGGTGGGAGATCAGCCGCGGTTGGAGGCCGTCCATCTTCCGAAACAACTGTGCCATTGCTGGAGGCCTGCCAACTGGGCCGGCGCGGTGCGGTGCACCCCCTCGACTTGACGTTGCGCTCCGGCGAAGTCACTGGTCTCGCGGGTCTGCTCGGTTCCGGGCGCACCGAAACCGCGCGCCTGCTTTTTGGCATCGATCGCGCTGACACGGGTGAAATCAAACTGCGCGGGCAGCCGATGAAGATTTCCTCCCCGCGGGCCGCCGTGCAAAAAGGTCTGGCCTTCTGCTCGGAGGACCGCAAGACCGAGGGCATCCTGCCGAATCTTTCAGTGCGCGAGAACATCATTTTCGCCCTGCAGGCTAAGCGGGGCGCGTGGAACACGCTTTCTCGTGCGGAACAGGGGAGGCTTTGCACCCATTACATCCAGGCCCTGCGCATCAAAACCGGCAGTCCCGAGACGCCGATTAAAAACCTTTCTGGCGGCAATCAGCAAAAGGTTCTCCTCGCGCGTTGGCTAGCCACGCAACCTGCGCTCATCATCCTCGATGAGCCGACGCGCGGCATTGACGTTGGCGCCAAGGCGGAAATCGAGCAGCTCATTGCCAAACTGCGCGCGGACGGTGTCGCCGTCCTGTTTATTTCCTCGGAAATTGAGGAGGTCGTGCGCAATAGCACCCGCATCGCCGTTTTGCGTGACCGGCGCAAAGTCGCAGAACTTTCCGGAGGCGAAATGGAATTGCACCGCCTGCTGCATGAAATGGCCGGGGTGGCCAAGACCCATGAGTGAGCCCCGCCATCGTTCCTGGCTGAAATCGCCCGCGCTCTGGCCGCTGGCAGGTTTGCTGCTGCTGGCGCTGGTCAACCTGGCGTTCAGCAAGGAGTTTTTTTCGCTGACCGTGAGAGACGGGCATTACGTGGGCGCGATGGTGGACATTTTCAAGAACGGATCGATTTGTTTGGTGCTGGCGCTCGGCATGACGCTGGTCATCGCCACAGGCGGCATCGATTTGTCCGTTGGTTCGGTCATGGCGATTGTCGCGGCGGTGGCGGCCACGCTATTGCAGCAAGGCCATTCACTGGCGCTCGTACTGGTGGCGGGCCTGGGTGTCGGGCTGCTGTGCGGGCTGGTCAACGGTCTGTTGATCTCCTGGGCGCGCATCCAGCCGATCGTCGCCACGTTGGTGTTGATGGTCTCCGGCCGCGGCATCGCGCAGCTCGTCACCGGCGGTTTTCAAGTGAGAATCGACGACACACATTACACCTTTCTTGGCAATGGCTTTTTATTCGGCCTGCCCCTTCCGCCGATTTTGGTCACGGTGCTGTATCTGGCGGCGTGGCTGGGGCTGCGGCGCAGCGCCACGGGCTTGTTCATCGAAGCTGCGGGTGACAATGAAACGGCCAGCCGCTTCGCCGGTCTGGCGACGGCGCGCGTGAAGTGCCTGGCCTACGTCGCATGTGGTCTATGCGCGGCGGTGGCGGGCATCCTGGCCTCGTCCGATATCAAAAATGCTAACCCGCTGCACGATGGCCTGAACATGGAACTCGATGCCATTTTTGCCGTAGTCCTTGGCGGCACGGCGCTCAGCGGCGGACGGTTCAACCTGCTCGGCACTTATTTCGGGGCGCTCCTGCTGCAAACTTTGACGGAGACGATGTATTACGACCAGGTCCGTTCGCAGGTTGCGCCCGTGCCCAAGGCGGTGCTCATCGTCATTGTGTGTCTGTTGCAATCAGAAACCACGCGCCGCTGGTTCGGCGGCTTGTTCCGGAGGGCTTCCGCATGAACTCGCTATTCCGCCAACGCCTGCCGCAGTTGGTGACGGCCGGCATCTTCCTCCTGCTGTTTGCGGCCGCAGGCTGGCGCTACCACGAGGTCAATTTCGCCTCCGCTCCCAACGTTGCCAATCTTTTCATCGGCAATGCCTGCCTGGGCATCATCGCCGTCGGTATGACGCTGGTGATTTTTTCCGGCGGCATTGACCTTTCCGTCGGTGCGGTGGCCGCCTTCACGAATATCTTTGCCGCCGTGCTCATCGAAAAGCACGGGATGAATCCACTGCTGGTGATTTTGGCGTCGCTGGCCATCGGCACCGCTTTTGGCGCGGCGATGGGTGCCCTTATCCATTATTTTAAACAACCCGCGTTCCTGGTCACCCTCGCCGGGATGTTCTTCGCGCGCGGTTGCGCCTATTGGATGAGCACCGACAGCATTGACATCCACAACGAACTTTTCCTCAAGCTCTCGCGTGATACGGCCAAAATCGGCGGCGACACCATCCACCCTTTACCCGCCTACGTTTTTCTGGTCGTTCTGGCGTTCGGTTATGTGCTGGCCCAGCACACTCGCTTTGGCAGAAACCTGCTGGCCATTGGCGGCAACGAGCAATCCGCGCTGTTGATGGGTTTGCCCGTCGGCGTGACGAAAATTGCCGTCTATGCATTGTGCGGCGCAGGTGCGGCGCTGGCCGGACTGGTCAGCACCCTCGTCAGCGGCGGTGATTCGACTTACGGCATCGGCTTGGAGCTCGACGCCATCGCCACCGTGGTCATCGGCGGCACGTTGCTCACCGGTGGGCGCGGCCACATGCTCGGCACGCTCCTGGGCTTCCTCATCATCGGCACCATTCAATCTGCCATTACGTTCGATGGCTCCTTGAGTTCCTGGTGGACGCGCATCATTACCGGCGCGCTCCTCCTTGGGTTCATTCTCTTCCAGCGCCTCCTCCTACGCGCCACGCAAAAGCGGTTGCCGTAAGACCGCTGGCGGGAAAAATTTCCCAATCACGCATCCCGCACGCAGCGGAAGCCCGTGTTGCCGGTCGAGCTGTCGGGCGTGTTGCCGATGCGTGCGCCGACGCGGTAGCGGTTACAATAGGAATGGTGGCACAGGTAGCTGCCGCCGCGCACGACCTTGCGCTCACCGGTGGGCGGGCCGGCGGGATCAATGCGCAGGCCGGTTACATGAAAATCCCGGCTGAACCAGTCGTGGCACCATTCCCAGACGTTGCCGGCCATGTTGTAGAGACCGAAGCCATTGGCGGGAAAACTTTTCGCCGGTGCGGTGCCGCTGTAACCATCTTCTGCGGTGTCGTGGTTCGGAAAAGGGCCTTGCCAGATGTTGCACATGTGTCGGCCCCGGGGGGTGAGTTCGTCGCCCCACGGAAAGCGCTTTTGCACGAGGCCGCCGCGCGCGGCACATTCCCATTCGGCCTCCGTCGGCAGGCGTTTGCCTGTCCAGTTGCAATACGCCTGTGCGTCGTTCCAGGACACATGCACGACCGGGTGGCTCCAGCGTTTTTTAATGTTCGAGCCTTCGCCTTCGGGGTGACGCCAATGCGCGCCCTCGACCCGGCACCACCACTCGCTGCCTGCCACTCGCTGTGTCACGCGCGCCAGCAACCCGCGTGATAGAAAAAGACAAAATACAAACGACCAGCCAAAGCGCTCCGCCTCGGTCTTGTAGCCCGTGGCATTGACGAAATCGTTAAATTGCTCGTTGGTCACACAACCGGCGTCGATATGAAACGGCTGGAGGGTGATGGCGCGCACCGGGCCCTCGCCGTCGTTTGGCCAGCCATCGGCGTCGTTGGCACCCATGAGAAATTCCCCGCCGGGAATCGGCTGCAGGCCCTTCAACGCGCCCCGCGTTGTGCGCACCAAGTCGTTCGTCAGCGCGGCGGGTATCAGTGTGCCTATGCCCGGCGCGCGGGTGGGGGTGCAACAGGAGTCGCCGTTCATGGGAAAATGCGCGGCAGGGTGATAAAAATGGCTGCCCGGGGAGGGATCGAACCTCCGACCAAGTGATTAACAGTCACCTGCTCTACCGCTGAGCTACCGGGCAAAAGGGGAACCGTCAAAAGGGAGATAATTTCAATTTACCCCTCGCCGGGCAAGCAAAAATGGCGGTTTAACCGTGTACATTCGACTTTCTGATACTGCGCGGATCGGTTGACAGATGAGGGACGGAGAGCTAAAGTCGGGCTGCGTGCGTCCGGCTTTCCAAAAGAGTTTTGCGGTACTGTTGATCATCGCGGTGGCGATGGCAGGAAATTTGCATTTGCCGCTGGTGCAGGCGGTCGCCTGGTCGCGGATGTATGCCCACTACCGCGAGAATTATTCCACAAGTGTTGCCTGGAAAATCACCTTTAGCGGTGAATATCCCTGCTCGCTGTGCAAAGCCGTCCAGACGGCCGAGAAAGAGCGCCACAACCTCGACGGAATGCAAAACCAGTCCGAGCGGACAATCCTCCTGCCCCTGCCCAAGCTGGCAGCCTTGGCGCTGGACCAGCCTGTGGCGCAAACCGGGCAATGGTTGGAGATGTCGATAAAACTACCGGTGGAAATTGCCCAGCCCGAAACACCGCCGCCCCGGCTGGCGTAATTGCGCCCCGGTCTAGCCCGGGGTTTGATGGTTTGGGCCGGTTGATACGCAATGTTCGGCGTGTTCCGTATGGTCCCAATTTCGGCGTACCCGCGCGGCGGCGTGCGCCTGCTGGTGAAAATAGAGGGATAGATCATCCATTTTAGCCATCCTTCCATCGAAGTGGTGGCGACTTCGGGGCAATTCCATGAAAAACCATTTAATACCGTTCTCCTTGATAATTCTCGCAATCACCTCGACCCGCGCGTGCGACACCTGTGGCTGCGAATTCTGCGAACCCGGCGTGCTTAACGGCCTGTCGCTTTACGGTCACAGTACCGCCCTGCAACAACCGTACTTCTTTGCCTCAGTGGCGGAGCAGTTTACCGACTACGACACCTTGAAAAACGTGCCGGCTGGCGCTTCGCTCGACCAATTCGAGCGCAGTTCCATCACCCAATTCATCCTCGGCTACCAAATCAACGACCGTCTCGGCGTACAGGTCAACGTGCCCTACATCTACCGCTGGTACCGGGTGATGAACAACGCCGGCACCGCGATGGACAACGGGCAATCGGATGGCTTGGGCGATGTGTCGGTGGTGGCGAATTACATCGTTGCGCGGGATGAACAGGCGGACTGGGGTTACACCTGGCGCGTCTCCGGCGGCGTCAAACTGCCGACGGGCGATTCCGGCCTGCTGGCGTTGGAGGCACCGGGCACGAGCCTGGTCTCACCGTTAAACGGGCCCTTCAGCGCCATCGGCGGCCATGACGTCGCCCTCGGCAGCGGCTCGTATGACGGCATTCTCGCCACCGGCGTCAACCTGAACTGGCAGCGCTGGTTTTACACCGCCGATGCCGACTACGCCATCCGCGGCACCGGCAGCTTCGGCTACCGTTACGCCAACGAATTCAGTTGGTCCACCGGCCCGGGTTACCGGTTGATTGAAAATGACGATTACGCGCTCAGCCTGCAATTGCTGGCCACGGGTGAATACAAGGGCGCCGACACGGTGCAGGGTACTGTTACCAATGATACCGCCGGCAAGTCGGTCAGCCTCGGACCGAAGGTGCTCTTCACCTGGAACCAGCATTTCACCGCCAATGTGGCGCTGGAGGTGCCGGTGGCGACCCACTACGACCCGGGGTTCCAGGCCGTGCCGACTTACCGCCTCAAGGCGGCCCTGACCTTCCGGTTCTAAGCCCTTGCGGAATGCGCTTGAAAAGCCGGCCCGGGTCGGGTGTAGTATCCGCCTGGGCCGTTTCATTTTCGGTGCGGTAGCCAAGTGGTAAGGCCGGAGTCTGCAAAACTCCCATTCGTCGGTTCGATTCCGACCCGCACCTCCATTTTCCCCGCTCAAACCGCCTGCCATGCCCGGTGACCCGCCCGCACCCCCGGTAAAAACGCCCGAGCGCGTGCCGCACCTGGAGGCGTTTTTGGAGGAATTGCGGGGCGAGCGCCGGCTCTCGAAAAACACCTCGCGCAACTACGAGCACGCCGTGCGCGGGTTTTTCGCCTGGCTGCGGCAGGGCGAGGGCAAGGCTATCGACCCCGCCCAGGTCTCGCGTTTGCAAGCCCGCAGTTTTGTCATCGAAAGCCAGCGGCTGCTCGACCGACGGACGGTGCACCTGCATGTCTCGGCCTTGCGGGCCTTCTGGAAGTTTTTACAGCGACGTGGACATACCAAGATGAGTCCATGGCTGGGTCTGTCCCTGCCCAAGTTGGCGAAAAAGCTGCCGCTATTCCTCACCGAGGAGCAGATGCGCACGCTCCTCGCCGTGCCCGCGCAGCTCGCGGAAAACGAAATGGGCGAGGGGAGTGATGCCAAGGCCCGCGCCTTTGCCCGCAGCCGCGACGGCATCATGTTGGAGATTCTCTACGGCGCGGGTCTGCGGGTGAGTGAACTCGCGACGCTGACGTGGGGCCAGCTGGATTTGGAGGAAGGCAGCGCGCGCGTGCGCGGCAAGGGGGACAAGGAGCGGCTCTGCCCGTTGGGCGAAAGCGCCGTCGAAGCCTTGCGCAAGCATCGCGACAATTTTTCGGCCAATGTCGAATTCTCCGCGCCGGTCATCACGCAGGTCAATGGGAAGCCCGTGTCCGCGCGCTGGTTGCAGTTAAGGCTCAAGACCTTTTTAAAACTCGCCGGCCTGCCGCTCGATTTGTCGCCGCACAAGCTGCGCCATTCCTTCGCCACGCACCTGCTCAACCATGGGGCTGACCTGCGCGCTGTCCAGGAAATGCTTGGCCACGCCCGCCTTTCCACGACGCAGATTTACACCCACGTCAGCATCGCCCGCCTCCAGGAAGCCCACCGCAAGGCCCATCCAAGGGCGTGAACCAGGCGATTATTTATTCGCCCGCCGTCGCTTTCTGTTCCTTCTGGTCATTCGTAGCCAGCGCCTTGTCGAAAAACGTCATCATATGCGCGATTTCGAGCTGCGTTAGATTGTGGCCACAATCGGGCTTTTCACTCGTGAAGTTGGCAAACCGGTAATTTTTCAACCCGGCCACACTGTCAGAGTAATAACCCTTAAATATTTCATCCCGGGCCCCCACGGCATAGTAGACCGCCAGCCTCTCCGCGGCTTTTTTTACGGTAGGATTGAAAAACCTTGAAGGGGATTTGCCATCCACGGATGGAAAACAGGTTGCAATGCCGGCAAAGCCCGCAAAAAGGTCCGGATGTGCCGTAAGCACGAGGCCAGCGTCCCAAGCTCCTTCCGAGTATCCCATCAGGATGACATGTTTTGGGTCAACATTGTCACGCACCACTGTATCCTCAATAATTGCGGCCACGAGTTGAGCGATATTTTGGTAGTGTGCAACCATTTGAATGGGGTTGGGGGTTACTTTCTCCGGCACTGCGACCAACACGTCCGCGCGGCTATTTACCAACGCTATCCAATTTTTTGCAAAATCAGTCGCCGAATCTCCTTGGCCCGGCAGGCAGATCAGCAGTGTGGATGGCTGGGTGGTGTGAAATCTGCTTCGGTCTTGGCTCAGGAAAATATAAGAACCCAAACCCTTTTTTTGCACAGTGCGCTTTTCGGCCACGACCTTCCTGTCGGATTCGTCCACGGGCGCTGGTGCAGGGTTTTGTGTCATCATTGCCGTCCTTTTTTCCTTTTGATCGTTTTCGGAAAACGCCTGCGCAAAGAATTCCATCATGCGCATCGTCATTTGTCCGAATTGGTCAATCGACATTTGATGGCCGCCTTCGCGGTGATCAGTAAAAAGGTTTGCGAAGCCGATGTTTTTGAGTCGCGCAGCTTCAAAGGCAAACAGCTTGTCATTCATCTCTTCAGTCCCGGCGCTAAAATATACCGCCATTTTGCCTGCATTTTCTTTCCAGCTTCCGGTGATTTCATCGGATAAAAATCCCTGTGAAAAGTAAGCGAACCCCGCCAGTAATTCCGGACGCTCACGCGCTGCCACGCTGGCGTCGGAAGCGCCGCCGGAGTATCCCGCAAGGATGACGTGTCGGGGGTTCACATGCTTGTTCGCGACGGCATCATCAATGACAGCGGAGATTAAATCGGCGCGAGAGGTGTATCCTCCCCCGATGACGCCGCTGACTTCCACCGCCGCGACTACCACATCTGGACGACTGTTCACCAGGGCCATCCAAAACTTTGCGAAATTATCCGCGGTGTCGCCCGTGCCATGCAGGCAAATCACCAAGGTGTAGCCTTTTGCGGGAATGTATCCATGTCGACCCGGGGCCAGGAAAACATAGGTGGAATCTCGCGTTGAGTCAGCGTTTTTTCTGAGTTTGCAATTCTCTACCACCACGTCGTAATTCGGCTCAGTGGGTTGCAGCGGCGAGTTTTGTGGTGCTAGGGCGACCGCCCATGCCTGTCCTGCCAGACTGCCGAGCAAAACTCCGGCCAGCAACCATCGAAACAAATGAAAGTTTCTTTTCACCGTCGGAGCAGGCTTCGCAATTATCCAATACTTTAATCGTTAAAAGTCAACGCTGCATCACGCCCGTCTTTCGACAACCCAAATCTACACCCACGTCAGCATCGCCCGCCTTCAGGAAGCCCACCGCAAGGCGCATCCGCGGGCATAGCCGGTGCTCTCCACGTTCTGAAAATGCCCAAAACCCTCAATCAGCGGGATATTTTTGATCCATCGAACACTGGCGAGCTGGCCTTTTCCTTGTTTTTTTAGGCCTGGTGTGGGCGCTCCCGGCATTTTTGCTTTCGCTCGTTTTTGTCATGTCCATACGCAAGCATTATCTAGGCAATCACTATGCGCCCTGGGATTGTCTGGCGGTTTTCATTCCGCTTTGGCTGTTGCTGCAGCGTCCAAGAATTTTGCGTTTGGCCGCCCAGGCGGCCGGGTGGACGAATATCGTCCGCCAAAACAAACAAATTGAATACCTCGAATTCAGCAGTATTTTGTTCGTCGTGGTGTTTTATATTGCGGCGAGTTTGCTGCAAACGTCCGACCTCGCGGGACTTTTGCGCGGCGTGGAAGGCGTGTTCGCGGTTTTGTTGCTCGATTTGATTTTTTGCCAGGCCGCCGCCTATTGCTTTCTTAAACTTCGGCCGACGCCGTATGAATGGGCCATTTGGACTTTGCTGGCGGGCGGGGCGCTTTTTTCCCTGTTTGGGGCTTAGACTTTGCCGTCTCGAGAAATCTCGCCGCCAAGCATGCCCAAGAGTGTTGAGTCGGCTATTGTTTGACGAGTTGCGCCGCTTTCCTTTCCGCTTGATCGTTCTTTTTCAACGCGCCGTCGAAGTAGTTCATCATGCTGTCAACTTCCGGGAGGGTGTAGGTATGGCCACTGGCGGGTTGCTCGGCATGGACGGAAAAACCGAAATCGGTCAAATGTTTGAGCGAGGGGGTAAACCCTTCCCGAAACATGTTGCCACGCGGGCCGGCGTCAGTATCCACGGCATAGTAAACGGCAATCTTGTTCGTATATTCTTTCAACTTGGGTGTGAACACACCGTCTGGCGGGGGCGCCTGGAAATCGCAATCCATCAGGCCGAAGTCCGCGTATAACTCGGGAGAGCGAAGAAGCAATTCACGGGCTTCTTCCCCGGCGCCCGAAACGCCAGCCAGCATGACATGCCGGGGATTGACTCCTTCATGCGCGACCAAGTCGTTGATAATGGCTGGAATCGCAGCATAATTCGGGGGTCTGACATCGGTTTCGACCCCTTTATTCCTCTTAACGACGACCCCGTCGTCGGGCAGCACCACAATTAAATTGGGGCGGTTGGCAACCAGGGCGGACAAGGTCTTGGCGTCATCGGCCGCGACACCCCAATGGGCAAAAATCAGCAAATCAAAATCCTTGACCAGGGTGGAACGGTTTTTGACCACGACATAGGAGGCTCTCTCCTTTTGCCGATCCGGCGTCGAGATGTTTATCCAGTCATTCCCTTTCGACGTGGAAACACTATGCCATTCATAAGGCAGGCCAAAAAATCCGTCCAAGGTGCGTTTCTCCGCCGTCACCACCGCATTATTGGGCAGGTCGTCATTGGGTAGATCCAGGAGTTGGGTCTTGGGAGCGGCGGCCGTTACCGCCAGTGCGTTTTTTTTGTCATTCTCGGCCAGCGCGTTGTCAAAGAAACGCATCAGGCGCGTGACGAGATACTTGAATCCATCCGGGGTGGCATCGTCGGCATAGTTGTACTTTTCCACCAGGAGGTTGACCGGGTCTAGAAAACTATGGACGCCATAATTGTTGAAACCAAAGTGCTGCAGCTGCTGCATGCTGGGAATATAAGTGGGGCTATAGGATGCCTTGGTTCCGACAGCATAATAGACTGCTAGATTGGCCGCGTCCGCCTTCACCGTCGGGGTGAAAAATGCATCCGGAAAAATTGCCGCCAGGTCGGCGAAACCCGCAAATAATTCCGGATGTTCACCCATAATCCGCCCGCCCGCCTGACAACCGTCACCGTATCCGGCCAGAATGATATGCTTCGGGTTGACGTGGTCGTTCGCCACGGTGTCATCAATGATGGCCTTGACCAGGTCGGCTGCATCCACGCCCCAGGGGTCACCGGTGGCGTTTCCCGTTCCTTCCGGCACCGCGATCACCACGTCGGTACGGCTTTGCACGAGGTCGGTCCAGCTTTTGGCGAAATTGGCAGCGGTGTCCCCCTTGCCATGCAGGCAAATAAGCAGCGTGGATTCCGTGGTGACGGGAAATTTTTGCCGGTCTGGGGTCAGGAAAACATAGGTTTCTGGCGGTTTTGCCAACGTACGGTTCTGGGTCAGCATGCTTTTTGCCAGAAAGTTCATGGTGGCGGCTTCCGTCTTCTCCTTCGCGTAGTTTGCCGACAGTGCGTGGTCGAAGAACGCCATAATGTTCTTGGTCACCTGTTCGAATTCGGGTGTGGACATTTGGTGGCTGGATTCGGGCCGGTCACTGCCGATGTTGGTGAAACCAAAGGTTTTGAGTCTCGCGGCTTCATCGGCAAACATGGCGTCGGACATTTCCTTCGTTTCAATGGCACGGTACACCAACATTTTTCCCGCGTATTTCTTCATGTCTGCGGTGAAGAAACTGCCCGGCAGCTGATGTGAAATATAAGCAATACCCGCAAACAAATCCGGGCGGGAGCCCACGATGTTGGCGGCGCCGGCGACGCCCTCAATGTGTCCGACGACGAAGATATGCTTCGGGTTGACGTGGTCGTGCGCCACCGTGTCATCAATAATCTCGGTGATCATGGACATCTTTACATAGTTACCATGCTCACCCGGTATTGCCACCACGACATCCTGGCGGCTGTTCACGAGGCTCAGCCAAAGTTGTGCCAAAGGCGTCGGGTCGCCCACGCCCGTTGACGCCGGTTCGAAAATCACCAGCGAATAACCCTTTGCGGTGACTGCCTGGTGCTTGCCTGGCTCTACCACAACATAGCCGTGAACCGACGTCGCGAGTTTGCGCGCCTCGATCACCGCACTGTAATGTGAGTCGACGGCTGGTTGCGCCGGGGGTTTCGGCGGGGTTTGCGGTGGCGTGGGTTGCTGCGCCGCAGGCTGCGGTGCTGTGTTTTGTGGTACCAAGGCCACCGCCCATACCCAATTCACCGAGCCGGCCAATAATGCGTCGACCAGAAACCAGCGAAACAAGCGGAATTTTCTTTTCACGACCCGGGGTGGAGGCTTGTGATTACCCAATACTTTTCCCCGTTAGGAGTCAACACCCCATCCGGCGCGCAAACATACGACCAGCTAGGTCAAATCCGTAATCGACCCAAAGGCCGGATCAAACAGGCGTCTGTAGAGCCGGATGGCCGCGCCGTCGGTGAGGTCGGCGAGAAAATCACAGGCCAGGCGCGCGCGGGCCGAGGTCGTTTTCGCCTCGGCCAGGGTCGCGGTCCAGCGCGCGGGCAGGAAGGCGAGCTTCGGCGTTTCCGGCTCAATGTAATGCTCGTGCAGCGCACCAAACAGCCGGTCAATGATGAAGCCGCCCTTGAACTCGATTTGCAAAATGGAGGGCGAGCGGAAGATGATGTCGAGGGCCAGTTTCTTGTAAAATTCGGCTTCGGTGATGATGGCCGGGGAAATTTCCAGGCTCCAAGCGTAACGCTGGGTCTGCGCGGCGAGGGGATGCTCGCGTTTGGCCAGCCGACCGGCGCGGATGAACTGGCCGATTTTCGAGTTAAACACCGGCTCGATATTTTCCAGCCGGATGATTTCGAGCAATTTCTTCAGTAAAGACTGTTCCACCTCATCGAGGGCCTGTCCCGCGGCCCAATGTTCAATGGCTTCGACCGTGATGAAGCGCGCCTTCACTCCGTCGAGAATGTCGTGCAAGCAATAAGCCGTGTCATCCGCCCAGTCCATGATCTGGCATTCGAGCGACTTGCAGTCATTGAGTTCGGTCTTCGCGCGGCAGGCCTGCGTGTTGGCGGCTCCGCCGAGGGCGAAGTCGCGCAAATACTCCTGCTCATCGTAAAGAAAATGATGCCGGGGCGCTTCGCCGCCGGCGCATTCCTCGCAATGGAGCGATTTGTATTTCAACACCCCGTCGAGAAACGCCCGCGTTGGGTTGAGCCCGCGCGATTGTTTAGGGCGTTCGTAAAAACGTTCCGCCAGCAGCCGCAGGGTCTGAGCGTTGCCTTCAAAACCGCCCCAGCCGGTCATCAGCGCGTGCAACCGGCGTTCGCCGATGTGCCCGAACGGCGGGTGGCCGATGTCGTGCGCCAGGCCAATCGCCTCGACTAGATCCGGGTCCACAAAAAGTTCCGATCCAAAGCCGGGCTGCGTCGCATTGAGAAATTCGGCGATGGAGCGCCCGATGCGCGCGACCTCGATAGAGTGGGTGAGGCGCGTGCGGTAAAAATCATATTCGCCGGATTGGAATACCTGCGTCTTCGATTGCAGGCGGCGGAACACGGACGAGAAAATTACGCGGTCGCGGTCAATGGCGAAGGGTGGTCGCGGATCGCCTTCATCTCTTGGGCGGCGGACCGACACTTCGCCTTCGAGCAGGGCGACATCCTCGGCGTTGTAAAATCGATTGGGCATGGAGAGGGGCGGCAGCGGAACATCACCCGGGCATTAACTTTGTGCCGGTTCAGAGCGGGCTTGCCAACTGGAAATTGCCCGGTAACTTCTTTCCCTGCACGCATGAAAAATAACGGATTTACACCCCGGATGGCTGGACGGTTCATCGGCCTCACTGCACTGGTTTGGGCGGCGGCGTCAGTGCAGTTGACCGGGCGGGTGGGGGAGACCCAGCAGCAACTCGAGGGCCATCTTTTGGCTGATGGTGCCGCGCAACGGATGTCGCCGGCCGATGCTGCCGCCTTGCACGGAGCTGGCCGTCGCGGCTTTGGCCGCGGATTTCCTCCCGCCACGCACACCAGCGGAGGCGGCTTTGACATCGTCAGCAGCATTGACAGCCTGCTCTGGCAGGCCATCGGCCAAAGCCCGCCGGCGCCCGACAGCAATGGTGTGCAAAGACAGCCGCCCGATTTTAACGAATACATTTATTTCAAAACCGATGACGGCTCGCCGGTGGGGAAAAAACTGGATGACCCTTCCAGCATTACCGGCTGGGAGTTGCGGGTATATCACTACAAACAGTTATCCGCTTTGGAAATTTACCATCGCCATGGCGCCGGCCTGCTGGACCCGGAGATTGAGGCGCTGCTTGGCGCCAACCGTGGAAACAGCAGTTGGGCCCGTAAACATGGGGATTCCTCGCGCACCCTTTTGTTAAGCGATGACTCCGGTGATGCTTCCTTTATCGGTTATGACTATGAACGGGGCGACGGTCAGGCCCGCGCCCTGCGCGTGGACAACGACCTGGTGATATTCAGCACGGACTTCGACAAAAAACTTCTCGAAGTCAAAAAAGGGCTGGCCAAAACCCCCGATGGCAGAATTCCGAACTCCGCCCTCACCAGCACCCACGGGTTTTAAGCGGCACAGGGCGTCGGCGGACCGTCTCGCATTATCCCTTGCCAGCGGCAAAGCTGCGCGGTAAATGCTCAAGCTCGCGCGCTGGCGGCTTCGCCCGTTGCGTTCACTTTCTCCGACTTCCCACCACCATGGCCAAGGACTTTCTCAAAGGTGTGCGCGACGCCTACGACGTGGTGGTCATCGGCAGCGGCCTTGGCGGGCTGACCGGCGCAAATTACCTCGCGAAACTCGGCCATTCCGTCCTGGTGCTTGAACATCATTACCAGTTTGGCGGCCTCGCCACCTGGTTCACGCGCAAACGCGGCCACATCTTCGACATCTCACTCCACGGCTTCCCCGTTGGCATGATTAAATCCTGCCGCAAGTATTGGACGAAGGAAATCTCCGACCGCATCGTCCAGCTCAAGGACGTGCGCTTCGTCAACCCGCAGTTCAATTTGCAAACGACTTTCGACCGCGAAGATTTCACGCGCCAGTTGACCGAGCGTTTTCATGTCCCCGCCGAGCGCGTGACCGCGTTTTTCGAGCATCTGCGGCAGATGAATTATTACGACCGCGACCAACGTACGACGCGCGAGCTGTTCGAGGAATTTTTCCCCGGCCGCGGTGATGTGCACCGCCTTCTCCTCGAACCCATCGCCTACGCCAACGGTTCCACGCTCGACGACCCGGCCATCACCTACGGCATCGTCTTCTCCAATTTCATGAGCAAGGGCGTTTATATTTTCCGCGGCGGCACGGATTTGCTCATTGGCCTCATGGCGGCGGAATTGCGTAAAAATGGCGCCGATCTGCGCCACCGCTGCCTGGTCGAGAAAGTGTTGACGGAACCGAACCCCGATGGCCGCCCCCGCGTCCGCGGCGTCATCATCAACGGGCGGGAAATCCGCTGCCGCGCCGTGCTCTCGAACGCCAACGTCAAGAACACGCTCTTTGATTTGGTGGGTCGGGAAAACCTCCCGCCCGCATACGCCGCCGAGGCCGATGCCGTGCGCATCAACTCCAGCTCCTGCCAGGTTTACATGGGCATCCGCGCCGGCGAAACCATCCCGCACATCGGCGACTTGGTCTTCACCTCGGACGCCAAGGAATTCACCAGCACAGAGCTGACGGATTTTCACACCACCAGCCGCACCTATTCCGTCTATTACCCCGACACGCGCCCGCAAAACGCCGAGCACCGCTATGCCATCGTCGCCTCCATTAACGCCCGCTGGCAAGATTGGGCCAAGCTGGACGAAGCCGATTACGCCAAGCACAAGGAGCGCATTATCGAGGAATCTGTCGCCGGCCTGGAGCGTTATATCCCCGGCGTGCGCGAAAAAATTGACTGGCTCGAAGCCGCCACGCCACGCACCGTGCAGCGCTATGTTCGCCATTGGGCTGGCACTTCTTTCGGCACGAAATTCGAGGGCCTCAAGGTCTCGATGGAACTGCCCGAGCAAGTCCCCGGCCTCTACCACGCCGGCTCGGTCGGCATCATCATGTCCGGCTGGCTTGGCACCATCAACTACGGCGTCATCACCGCCAGCAAGGTGGATTCGTTTCTGTCGGGTGGCCGGAATGTGGCTTGAAATACCGTCCCATTTTGGGTAAAAATGCAACCATGAGCACAGTTCAGGAAATCGAACGGGCAATCATGAAGCTGGCGAAAAGTGACTTTGAGTCGCTGGCGGCGTGGTTTGACCAGCAGCGCGAAACGGACTTCGACCGGCAACTGGCCGCCGACGCAAAGTCCGGAAGGCTGGACGCCCTTTATCAGCGCACGCAGGCCAAAAGCACCGGGCAGAAGGATATTCCCCTCGATGAATTCCTCCGTCACCGCCGCGTTCCGTGACGCCTTGGCTGGCTTGCCTGCCGAAATTCAGGATCTCGCATTCAAGAATTTCGCGCTTTGGCAGGCCAATCCCCGGCATCCTTCATTGCAATTCAAAAAGGTCGGAATCTATTGGTCGGTGCGCATCGGGCAAAACTACCGCGCGCTGGCTACTCTCGAGGGTGAAACCTTTCGCTGGTTTTGGATTGGGTCCCATAAAGAATATGAAAAATGGTTTTAGCCATGCTAGAGAAATACGGATTAGTTTTTGACGAACAGCCATTCGATCATTCAGAATAAACGAAACCATTTCAATGTTATGAATAACGACCCGCTTCCAAGCCCAAAGCAGCGTGAGCTTCTTTGTGAAATGATCCAGTTTGCATTTATAGAAATACGAGCGCTTGGACGAGATGGTCATGCTGAACAGGCTGGGGATTTGGCCGATGCATTCCATAATATTTCAAGAGAGATGTATGGATGGGGAAGCTTTAAATGGAGTATTTTTCGCGGTATGCTTGAAAGCTACGAAGAGAAGTATAAAGCGAATCGACGTGGCTGGGATTACGCCAGTAAATTGGATGAAATTATGCGTGTTTCTTAGATTATTCTTCGTCTTTTTCGATTCTCTGCTAATTTCTCAATATGAACGACATCACCCGCGCGATTCCGCACCGTCCGCCGTTTTTGTTCGTGGACGAAATTGTCCAGGAGCGGCCCGATGGTTTGATCGCCCGGCGCACATTCCGCGCGGAGGATTTTTTTTATGCCGGGCATTATCCGGGCAACCCCATCACCCCCGGGGTGATTTTGTGCGAGGCCGCTTTTCAAACTGCCGCCGTTTTCCTTGTGCGCAAGCTCATTGCCCAGGGCCACAGCGCGCAGGGTTTGACGCCCGTGCTTTCGCGCATCGGCGAGGCCAAGTTCAAGCGCATGGTCAAACCGGGTGACACGGTGGAAATCGAAGTCACCGAAAAGGAAACAGTGCAAAAATTCCACTTTCTGCGCGGCGTGCTGCGCAAGGATGGCAAGCCCGTGCTCGCGCTCGAATTTGCCCTTGCCCTTTTGCCCACGGGGGAGGAATCCTGAGCCATGGCATTCCTCGGCATCGAAGGACGCACGTATTTGGTCACCGGCGTGGCCAACAAGAAAAGCGTCGCCTGGCACGTTGCACAAACGCTCGAAGCCGAGGGCGCGAAGGTGATTTACAGCGTGCGCTCCACCGCACGCAAAGAATCTTTGACCAAATTGCTCGCCGGGCGCCCAGTGCTGATCTGCGATGTTGAGGACGAGAAACAAACCGCCGAGCTGGCCAAAGTCGCCGCGAAACATGGGCCATTTGACGGCCTGGTCCACTCCATCGCCTGGGCCAATTACCGCGAGGGCGTGAAGCCGTTCCACGAATCGCCGCGGGCGGATTTTTTGCAGGCTTGCGCGATTTCCTGCTTTTCACTCGTCGAACTCGCCCGCGCGTTCAAGCCCCTGCTGAAACGCGACGCCTCGGTCGTCGCCATTGGCATTTCCTCGCAGGTGACGGTCGAGAACTACGGCTACATGGCGCCCATCAAGGCGGCGCTCGAATCCTCCACGCGCATGCTCGCGAAATCCTTCAGCGCGGATTCCGAGGTGCGCTTCAACACCGTCAACGCCGGCCCGCTCAAAACCAGCGCGTCCGCCGGCATACCGGGTTATCTCGAACATTACCTCTTTGCTGAAAAACTCACCTTCCGCAAACGAGCGCTCGAAACACGAGAGGTGGCCGATGCCGTCGTGTATCTCCTCAGCCCGCGCGCCAGTGGCATCAATGGTCAGGGCGTGGTCGTCAACGCCGGGCTGGACTGGAATTATTTTGACCGCGAGGTCGTGCACGCGGCGACCCGCCCCGCTGCGCCCGGCACCTCGAACGCGCCATGAAATTCTCCTCGGCTGCCATTGAGGCGCTCGCCTACGCGCTGCCGCCGGAGCCGTGGACCTCCGCCGCGCTCGAAGAGAAGCTGGCCCCGCTTTACCAGCGTCTGCGCCTGCCCGAGGGCCGGCTGGAATTGATGACTGGCATCCGCGAGCGGCGCTTTTGGCCGGCGGGTTTTGCGCCGTCGCAAGCTTCGGCGGAAGCCGGGAAAAAACTGCTCGAGCAAACTAAAACCAATCCGCGGGAGATCGATCTACTCGCGCATTGCGCGGTCTGCCGCGACCGTCTCGAGCCGGCTACCGCGGCCTACGCACACCGCTTGCTCGGCCTCGGTCCGCACACACAGATTTTCGATTTATCCAACGCCTGCCTCGGCTTTGTGAACGGACTGGCCGTGTCGGCGGCAATGATTGAAGGCGGCCAGGCGAGCCGGGCCTTACTCGTCGCGGGTGAGAATGGCCGGCCGCTGGTAGAGCGAACCATTGCCCGCTTGAACGATGGCACGCTCGACCGCCAGCAGATAAAGTCGTATTTTGCCAACCTCACCATCGGGGCGGGCGCGGTTGCGGCTCTGGTTGTGCATAAAGATTTGGCCCGGCCTGGCGCCCCGCGCCTGCTCGCTAGCGTTGTCGAGACCGACACCACCGCGAGCAATTTATGCGAGGGTGACACCGCCGGCGAAGGCCTCGAAATGCAAACGGACAGCGAGGCCTTGTTGGAAGCGGGGGTGGAGGTTGCCGCGCGTTGTTGGGCGCGCTTCAAGGCGGAAACCGGCTGGAATGAAAAAACACCCGATACCGTCATCTGCCATCAAGTTGGCAAGCAGCACCAACGCCGCCTGTTTGACAAACTTGGCCTCGACGACGCCAAGGATTTTTCGACATTCGCCTGGCTCGGCAACGTCGGCTCGGTTTCACTGCCCATCACTTTGACGCGGGCTGCCGAGGAAGGCCGTCTGCGTCCTGGTTCCAAAGTCGCTCTTTTGGGCATCGGCAGCGGGCTCAGTTGCCAGATGATGGCGCTGCAATGGTAAATTTTTAATTCGATGATTGCCAACGCCGAATTGCCGCCCGACTTGCGTGCGCTGTATCCTTTTGCGCCGCACTGGTTCGAGACGCCCGCTGGCCGCATTCATTACCTCGACGAAGGCCCGCGCGATGCCGGCGAAGCCGTGATTTGTGTACACGGCAACCCCACCTGGTCGTTCATGTATCGCGAGGTTGTCAAATCCTTGTCGAAGAAACACCGGGTTATCGCGATCGACCATCTCGGCTGCGGACTTTCCGACAAGCCGCAAAATTTTCCCTACCGGCTCGCCGACCACATTGAAAATCTCGCCCGACTCGTCTCAACGATCACACAGCCAAAATTAAATTTTATCGTTCATGACTGGGGTGGCCCGATTGGCCTGGCGGTGGCCGAGCGCCTGGCCGACCGGGTGAAAAAGCTGGTCGTGATGAATACCGCCGCATTTTCCGGCCCGTGTCCAAGGCGCATCCGGCTTTGCCGGGAGCCTGTGCTTGGGCCGTTGCTCGTGCGTGGATTGAACGGTTTCGCCGGCCCGGCCGCATGCATGGCGGTTGTGCGCCCGTTGCCCCCCGAGATCAGGCGAGGTTTCCTGTTTCCTTATCGTTCCTGGCAGGACCGCGTGGCGGTGCTGCGGTTTGTGCAGGACATTCCGCTCGAATCCAATCATCCCAGCGCGCCGGTTTTGCAGGCCATTGAAGCTGGGCTCGAAAAGTTTCAGGGCAAGCCCATGCTCCTGGCTTGGGGCTTGCGCGATTTTTGTTTCTCACCGGTATATCTGGCGGAATGGCGCCGGCGCTTTCCCGCCGCCGTGGTGCGCGAATTTCCCCATGCCGGCCATTATGTGCTCGAAGATGCCGGCCCGGAGCTTGTTTCCGTGATTGAGGAATTCGTCACGCGCTGAGACAGAATCGGCCGTGGCGCCTGCCGACCGGAATTGTCTGACAATTCGCGCAGGTGCCCGGCGAGCGAATCCCAGGCGTGGTCGAGATGCGCATGCTCGAAGCGCCACTGCCAGTTCCCGGCGGGTGTGCCCGGAGTGTTGAAACGGGCGTCGGTGTCCAGGCCCAGCATGTCCTGCAGCGGTGTGACGGCGAGCCGGCAGACTGACTTGTAGGCGGCGTGAATCAAATCCCAGTGCGGCGCTTCGCCGCTTGAACGCAGGTAGCGGCGGAATTCGTCCTGAATCACCGGCCCGGCCGTGCGATACCAGCCGATGGTGGTGTTATTATCATGGGTTCCCGAATAAATCACGCAGTTCGGGTTCACATTATGGGGCAGGTAGAAATTGTCCGAGCCACTGCCGAAGGCGAATTGCAGCACCGCCATGCCCGGCAGGCCCGTCGCCTCGCGCAGCGCGATGACCGGCTCGGTAATGAAGCCCAGGTCTTCCGCGATGATGCGGGAGTGGGGCAGTTTTTCTCGCAACGCATCAAACAGCGGCAGGCCCGGCCCGGTTTCCCAGAAGCCTTCGCGAGCGTCGGCGGCCTTGGCGTCCACCGACCAATAGGCCTCAAAGCCCCGGAAGTGATCGAGGCGCACCACGTCATAAAGTTCGAAGTTGGATCGAAATCGCTCGATCCACCAGTCGTAATGCCGGGCGCGCAATGCCTGCCAGTCATAAAGCGGGTTGCCCCAGAGCTGGCCGAGCGGCGAAAAATAATCCGGCGGTACGGCGGCCACCCGCAGCGGGTGCCCCGTACGGTGGTCGAGCTGGAAGATTTCCGGCGTGGCCCACACATCGGCGCTGTCCAGCGCGACAAAAATCGGCAAATCGCCGATGATACCCACGCCCCGGCGCGCGGCGTGTTCGCGCAGTTTGCGCCACTGGCCGAAAAAAAGAAACTGGTAAAACTGTTGCGCGCCCACCTCCTCGGCCAGTTCCTTGCTCTGGGGCCGGCTCAACGCGGCCCGGTAGCTGCGCCATTCGGCGGGCCAGGTTGTCCACGGTTGCCCGCCAAATTGCTGTTTGAGCGCGGAAAACAAAGCATAGGGATGCAGCCAGCCGTGGTGTGCGGCGCGAAATTGATCGAAGTCGCCATAGTCAGCCAGCGCATCGCGGGCCTGCTGGAAACGCTCATAGGCCCGGCGCAGCGCCGGCCAGAAGAGTTGATATAACTGTCCGAAATCCACCCGGCCCTGTGGCAAGGCACGCAGGGACGCGACTTCGTCCTCTTTTAACAAATGCCGCTCGATCAGCGGGGTCAGGTCGACCACGTAGGCGTTGCCGGCAAAGGCGGAAAAACACTGGTAGGGTGAATCTCCAAAGCCCGTGGGCCCCAGCGGGCAAATTTGCCAGTAGTGCGTGTGGGTGTCGGCCAGAAAATCAATGAAGCGATGAGCGGGCGCGCCCAGATTGCCGATGCCGAAGGGGCCGGGCAGCGCGGTCGGGTGGAGCAAGATGCCGGAGGAGCGTTCTTGCAACCATGGGAACAGCGGCGTGTTCGGGGCGAGCATAAACCAGCCACAATAATGCTCAAACCGTTCGTTTGACAAGGGGATATGGTGAATTCACCCCAGCGAAGTTTAGGCGTGCAGAATATGGGCGGTTGCTGTTAATCTTCGCCGTGATGCAGGCGAAGGATTCATCGTTAAAAGCAGCTTGGACGCGGTTGCCGCCTTGGCTTCGGTATGTCAGTGAGTTGTTGTTTTTCTGCCTAGTTTTTCACTATGTGCAAAAAATCGGGCTGCTCTTTGCCACCAACAATATTAATCCCACCGTTACGCCAGTGCGGCCGGTCTCGGGGTTGACCCTGGCAATCATCCTTTGGCGCGGTTACCGTCTTTGGCCGGCGATGTGGCTGACCGGCGTGATTTCAGAGTATCACTTCACGCACAATTGGCTTGAATCCCTTGGCGTGCCCGCGGGCGGTTGCATGGAGGCGCTCGCAGGTGTGTGGCTCGTGCGGCATTTTGTCGGGCCCCGGATTGATTTCGGCTCAATCAAGAGTGTGCTGGGTTTTCTCTGGTGGGGTGGGGTGGTGCGCGCGGCCATGATTTCAACCTGGACGGTGGGTTTCCTCATCTGGAGCGATCGCTTGCCCGTGGGTCAAATGTATCTGGCCTGGATAACCAATTTTGTCGGCAGCGCCATGGGGGTGGCGGTTTTCGGCTCTTTCGTTCTCAGCTGGGTTCAGCCTTCTTCTACGCGGGATGGTGAAGCCTCCATCGGTGAGACCATTCTTTTATTTGGCCTGCTCATCTTGGCCACGGTGACGGACTACCTTTCGGACATTCCCCTGGCGTTTTTGCCTTTTCCCCTGCTCGTGTGGGCCGGTTTGCGTCTTGGGCCCCGCGCGCTGACCACCGCGGTAATGACGGTTGTGCTGGTGGTTCTGGCCTTTATCATCAATGGGTTCAGGGCGTTCGGGCTGACCGACGGCAATCCCGATGAGTTGCTCATCCTGCTGCAAGTTTTCATCGTTTGTGTGGCGGGCACCGGGCTGGTACTGGGCGCCGTGGCCGCCCAACGCCGCCGCACGCTTCGCGCCACGGCCGAATTGTCCTCGTTTCAAAAAGCGGTGCTCGACGGCTCCAATTTCTCCGTGATTGTTACGGATGATCGCGGGGTCATCACCAGCGTCAACCGCGGCGCGGAACGTCTCCTGGATTATCCGGAAAATGAATTGCTCGGCCGCCCGCTCCTCTCGATTCATGAACCGGCCGAGGTGGCCGAACGCTCACTCGCGCAATCGGCACAAGCCGGACGAAAAATAGAGGGCTTTGAGACCCTCGCCGATGCGGCCCGGCGCGGTCGGACGGATGAACGCGAATGGATCTATGTTCGAAAAGACGGCCACCGCATCCCCGTGTTTTTATCCTTCACCTTGCTTACTTCCGTGGATGGCCGCCCGCGCGGTTTCCTCGGCACCGCGGTGGACATCACCAGCCGCAAACAGGCCGAGGCCCAGATGGAAGCGGCCAAGTTGGCCGCGGAACAGGCCAATCGCACCAAATCCGAATTTCTCGCCAATATTTCCCACGAAATCCGCACGCCGATGAATTCCGTCCTCGGCTTTGCGGAACTGCTCCAGCGTCATTTGCACGAACCGGCGATGAAGAAACAGGCCCAGGCCATACTTTCGAGCGGTCAGACTTTGTTGCAATTGATCAACGACCTGCTCGACCTTTCCAAAGTTGAAGCCGGCCGGCTCGAATTGCAACCGGCGCCGGTGGACGTGCGCACGCTGGCCAACGAAATGGGCCAGTGCTTCTCGCTGAAAACCGAGGAAAAAGGCATTTCCATCCTGACCCGCTTCAACGGCCCCATCGACGGGCACTTCCTCCTCGATGAAGTCCGGGTGCGCCAGGTTTTATTCAACCTCATCGGCAATGCGATTAAATTCACCGAACACGGCCAGGTGGTGTTGACGGTGGAGGCCGAGCAGGAATCATCCGGCCTCAGTCTGCTGCATTTTGAAGTCACGGACACGGGCCTGGGCATCCCGCCGGAGCAACTGGCCCGGCTCTTCCAGCCCTTTGAGCAGCGCTTCGGGCAAAGCACGAGCAAATATGGTGGCACGGGGCTGGGTCTGAGCATCAGCCGTCGTCTGGCTGAGTTAATGGGCGGCACCCTTCTGGCCTGCAGCGAAGTTGGTTCGGGCAGCACATTTTGCCTGACCATTCCCCATGTCTGCCACGAAACGGCGCCGGCTTTAGCCAGCGAGTTGGCCGCTTCGCGCCCCCTGCCCAACATCCTCAGCGGAGTACTCGGACCCGAACGCATCATGCCCCTTACGCCCGAGTCCATCGCCGCCTGGCAGCGCTGCGCGGAACTCGCCGCTGGAACCTGGACAAACGCCTGGAGAATCCTCCTGCAAGCACCGCTGTTTGAAGATGTCGAAAATTTTGGAAATCTGCTGGCGAACGCCGCTGGCGAAAACACCCCGGCGGTGCTGCGCGACTATGGCCGCCGCCTGGCGGAGCAAGCCCGCGATTTTGAAGTCGAAGAAATGACCCATTCACTGCGCGACTTTCCCCAATTGTCCGCACGTCTTCAGCGCGGACCGAATGCCACCAGCGCAGTTGAGCCTCTCAGTGTCGGCAAGTAGTAAGAAGACGGATTGCTCCTTTTCTCGCGATGTCCACATCCGGCAAGCCCTACATCCTGCTCGTGGACGACACCGAGGCGAACCTGCGCGTGCTGGGCCCGTTACTTCGGGCGGAAGATTGGGCTGTGGCCGCCGCCACCAACGGCGCCCAGGCGCTCGAACTCATCACCCGCCGGCGGCCTGACCTCATCCTGCTTGACGTCATGATGCCGGAAATGGACGGCTTTGAGGTCTGCCGCCGGCTGCGGCTCGACCCGGCCACACGCAATTTGCCGGTGCTCTTTATCACGGCGCTCACCGACGAGGAAAACATCGTGCGCAGTTTCCGCGAAGGCGGCCAGGATTACATCACCAAGCCATTCCTCCACGCCGAATTGGTCGCCCGCGTGCGCACGCATCTGGCCTTGCGCGAAGCAACCCTTCACGCCGAGGCCCAAGCCGCCGACCTGGCCCGACTCAATGCCGACAAAGACCGTTTTTTTTCCATCATCGCGCATGATTTGCGCAGCCCGCTCGCCGGGTTGCTTGGCTTGTCCGAGGCCATGGCCACCAATCTGCCGGACTTTAGTCACGCGGACGTCGTCGAGGCGACGACGGAAATGGCCAAATCTGCGCGCAACCTTTACCAGCTCCTGGAAAATCTTCTGGAATGGTCCCAATTGCATACCGGCCGGATGGAGTGCCGGTTGGAAAAAATTGAATTGCACAACTTGCTGGCCGAACTCGCGGAACTTTTCAATCCCTCCGCCCAGCAAAAGAAGATTGGTTTGCATCTGGAGACTGCCCCCACCGCGGCTTGGGGCGACCGCCGGATGGCTCACGTGGTATTTCGCAATCTGTTGTCCAATGCTATCAAATTCAGCCCGGTTGGAGGAAAGGTCACCCTGCGCTCCCTGTCCCGGGACGGCCGGGCAGTGGTGGAAGTGGCCGACACAGGCGAAGGCATGGCGCCCGCCATCCTCACCAACCTCTTTGCGCGCGACGTCAGGCCCGTCAGTAAACCGGGCACCGCCGGGGAACGCGGTACCGGCCTGGGCCTGGTTTTGTGTCGTGAACTGCTGGAAAGGATGGCCGGCACCATCACGGCCCGCAGCACACCGGGGCAGGGGAGCATCTTTACTGTCAGCCTCCCCCCGGCCCCCCGGCCGGGGAACGCCTAGGTTTTTACTTGCAATAAACTTGCATTAACGAAATAGTGGTGGGATGGATTTTTTGCATCCCCGTCGGGCCGGAGCGGCCGTGCTGGCCGTTGGGCTGTCCTTCCTGGCGGCCTGTGGGGCGCGTTCGCTGGTGCCGGTTTCGGCAAATTTTCAGGTAGTGGCGGAGTTTTACCCGCTTTATGTGACCCTCCTCAACCTCACGGACGGCGTTCCCGGAGTGCAGGTGTCCAATCTGGTTCCCACGGCTACGGGCTGCCCCGAAGATTACCAACTCACCCCCGGCGACATGAAAACACTGATGGGGGCGAATGTTTTTATCATCAATGGCACTGGCTTGGAAGGCTACCTGGGCAAACTCGCCGCCCAATGCCCGCAATTGAAAGTGGTGGATGCCAGCGCGGGAATCGCTCTGCTCAAGATCGAAGGAGAAGATAATCCCCATCTCTGGGTTTCGCCCCTCACCGCGGCCAGACAGACCCGCAACATCGCCGCGGCCCTCGCAACTGCCGACCCCGCGCATGCGTCCCTTTACCGAAAAAACGGCGAGGCTTATGCCACCCGGCAGGAAGGGCTGGCTGCGCACATGCGCGACGTGCTCGCGCCAGCGCCGGTGCGCCGCTTTGTGGCCTTTCATGATTCCCTGCCGTATCTCGCGCGCGACTTGAATCTGGAAATGGTCGCCATTCTCGAGCCCGCGCCGGGACAGAACCCCAGCGCCCGCGAATTGGCCGATGTGGCGGTGCGCGTGCGTTCCGCGTCCGGCCAGGTGGCGCTGCTGACGGAAATTGACGCCAAAAATCCCGCCGCGGAAGTCTTGAGCCGTGAATTGGGCCGCCCGCTTTACAGTTTGGATACGGTGACGACCGGCCCGCTTGAACCCGCGGCAGCCAAGGAAGCTTATTTCCGGGCCATGGATAAAAACCTTTCGACACTGCGCATTGCGTTCGGTCTCGATGATTACTCCGCCCGGACTACCGCTGCCCATTAATTTCGTGATCGTCCCTAATGATACGCTGGTGAATGTCGAAGCGCCCCATGCGCCGTGCGGGGCGTGTTTGACCCACGTACGTAATTTGGGTGTGCAACTGAGCGGGCAGATTGTGCTGGAAGACCTCAGCTTCGATTTGCGCTGCGGAGAAATCACCGCGCTGGTCGGCCCGAACGGTGCGGGCAAGACCACGCTTTTGCGCGCACTGCTGGGCGAAGTGCCCATTTCCGGCAGTTGCCAATTTCATGGCGGCCCCGGCCATCCCACCCGCCGCCGCCTGGTCATCGGCTACGTCCCCCAGCGCCTCGGATTTGACCGGGCCGCACCTTTGACCGTCGCCGACCTCTTCGCCTTGACGGCGGGGAGGCAGCCGGCATTTCTCGGATTGTCGGACACTGTTCGCGCCGCGGCCGACACCTCGCTGGCGGAAGTGGACGCCGCCCATCTGCTCAATCGCCGCCTCGGTGATTTGTCTGGTGGGGAATTGCAGCGTGTTTTGCTCGCGCTCTCCCTCTCCCCCTCGCCGGATTTGCTGCTGCTCGACGAACCACAACAAGGCCTGGACGCTGCCGGGTTGGCGCGTTTTTACGAATTGGTGGCGCGCTTGCGCGGACGCTTCGACATGGCGGTGGTGCTCGTCTCCCACGATCTGGCCGCCGTGGCCCGGGTTGCCGACCGGGTATTTTTCCTCGACCGCCGGCTGCTGGCCGCCGGCCCGCCGGCTGAAGTGCTGAAAAAAATCGGCGCACACTGATTTCCTTATGCATTTTCTCTCCGAATTTTGGCATAGTTTGATTGGCGCGCTGCCTTGGGACTGGGCGCATTATGGTTACATGCGCCTGGCGCTGCTCGCGGTTTTTCTGGCGGCGCCGTTGTTCGCGCTCATCGGCACCCAGGTAGTCGGATTACGCCTGGTATTTTTTTCCGACACTTTGGGCCATGCGGCGCTGGCCGGACTGGGCATCGGCGTGGTGGCTCGCCTGGCCGAGCCGTGGTGGGCGATGCTCGCTTGGGCCGTGGCCATCGCGTTGCTGATGACATGGGTGCAGCGCCGTTCCCGCGCCGCGGCCGACACCGTGCTCGGCGTGTTCATGGCTTTTTCCGTTGCTCTAGGCATCATGCTGCTTTCCCGCAGCGGGCAGTCTAACCGCCTCGTCACCTACCTCATCGGTGACGTGCTGGGCATCACCGGTCACGGCCTGGCCGGGCTGGCCGTGGTGTTAATGGTGGCCATCGCGCTGGCCTGGCGTTGGTTCAATGCCCTCGCCTTGACGGGTTTGAACGCATCCCTCGCCGGCAGCCGCGGCGTGCGCGTGGCTTGGGTGCAAACGGGGTTCGCCTTGCTGGTCGCGGTTGCGGTGACCATGGTCATTCCCTGGATTGGCCTGTTGTTGATAAACGCCTTTCTGGTTCTGCCCGCGGCTGCGGCGCGCATGCTGGCGCGCGACACCCGCCAGTATCTTGTTTGGGCCGCGAGCATCGCCCTCACCGCCGGTGTCGGAGGGCTCATTTCTTCTTTTTATTGGGATACGCCCACAGGCGCGACCATCGTCTTGTGGGCGGCGGCATTTTACGCCCTCGCCTTTGTCATTCATCCCCGCCGGGCGGGTTCTTCGGCGGTTGCGGAAGCCACCGAGACTTGACAAATTTTTTGCCGGAACAATCTGGCGTTATTTGGGTTCGTAAGGTATAAATTACCCATGAAACACGCACATCCTGCCCCGAAAATTACGGCTGTGCTGGCCGGGCTGGCCGTCTTTGTCTGGTCCATCGCCGCACCAGCCTCCGCCGAAGATTCGGCCGCCACCACCAAGCCCGACGTAAACCCGGCACTGCAAGTTTCCCCGGCGTCCGGCCCCATCCATTATTATTTCGATGAAACGCCGCTGGACCGTTCCAACCACGCGCCAATCGCGAGTTATGCGGACATGCTTGGCACCGTCACGCCCGGGGTGGTCTGCATCAACCCCTCCCGCAAGATTGTGCCGGTGGCCAATTCCCCCGCGCGCCCATTCCGGGGTCGCAACCGCGGCTACTACAATACCCCTCCGCAAAATATCCCGCCCGACCTGACCTGGACGGATGCCCAGTCCAACAAATACATCGTCATGGGGGTCGGTTCCGGCTGCATCATTTCTTCCGACGGTTATATCGTCACCAACCACCACGTCATCACCGACGACCGCACGGACCAGCCGGCGGACGGCTTCCTGGTCAAATTGCCGGACGGCCGCGAATTCGAGGGCAAGCTCATCGGCAGCGACAAGCTGACCGACCTCGCCCTCATCAAAATTAACGCCAAAAATTTGCCGGTCATCAAAATGGCCGACAGCGAAAAAATCAAAGTCGGTGACATCGTCTTCGCCGTGGGCAACCCCATGGACGTCGGCCTGACCGTCACGCACGGCATTGTTTCTGCCACCGGCCGCAGCGAACTCGATTTGATTGGCGACACGCAGGATCCCGGCGCTGGCGATGAAGACTTTATCCAGACCGACGCCGCCATCAACCCGGGTAATTCCGGCGGCCCGCTGGTGGATGTGTACGGTCGGCTGGTCGGCCTCAACACCGCCATCGTTTCCAACTCCTCCGACGGCGGCAGCATCGGCATTGGTTTTGCCATTCCATCCTCAATGGTGCGCAAAGTTTCCGACGACCTCATCAAGGACGGCAAAGTCCGCCGCGGCGCCCTGGGTGTCCAGTCCCAGGAAATTACGAGCGACATCGCCCAAGTCATGGGCCTGCCGGGTACGCACGGCGCGCTGATTACGGACTTCAGCCCGGCCAATGGCCCGGCCGCCAGTTCCGGCCTCAAACACGGCGACGTCATCGTCAAGATTAACGACGACGAAGTGGACTCGCCTTCCAAGTTGCACTACCTGGTCGCTTTGTCCAACCCGGGCTCAACCATCAATTTGACGGTCTTGCGCGACGGCGAACCCAAAGTTTTCAAAGTCCGCCTGGCTGACCACGAAGAATTATTTGGTTCAGAACCAGCCATCCCCGCCACCATCCCGGTACCCGCCGACAATTCGGCCACGCCCCGGTATACTCCGGAGCCGCCGCCCGTGCCCGCACCCACCGCCGTCCCGGCGCCGCGCAACGTCAACGAAATCCTCGAAGGTGTTTCCCTGATTCCCCTGACGGAAGACCTGCGCAAGCAGATGAGCTTGCCCGACAAGGATAAAGTTGGCGGCGGCCTCGTCATTACCGACGTCGCGCGCAATTCGCCTTATTTTTATGAATTCGGCAACCGCACCGTCGTCATTACGGAGGTCAATCAAAAGCCCGTGACGTCGCTGGAGCAACTACGCGCCCTCCTCAAGCCCGGCGCCGTCAATCAATTCTACGTCTATCGCACGGACACCAACGGCGGCTCGCTCGCGCCGGCTTATGTGACGGAGACTCTCCCGGCTGGAAAATAAGGGGAGGGGACCCCCCTCCCCCTGGCGGAGATGGGCGCTGACGCATCAACCCATCCAGATGCGTTGATATATGCTTGCAAGTGACTCAAGAGGCGGGTAGGGTGCCCGCTTCTTATGCCAGACCGCTTCATCTTCTCTTCCGAGTCCGTCGGCGAAGGCCATCCGGACAAGGTCGCCGACTTCATTTCCGACAGCGTCCTTGACGCCTGCCTCGAACAGGACCCGCGCAGCCGCGTCGCCTGCGAAACCCTCGTCAAGAGCAACTGCGTCTTCATCGCCGGCGAAATCACCACCAAGGCCCGCCTCAATTACGAGCGCATCGTCCGCGACGCCATTCGCGACATCGGCTACGTCAATGCCGACGACGTTTTCCACGCCGACCAGGTCTTTATCACCAACGCGCTCACCCGCCAGTCGCCCGACATCGCCCAGGGCGTGGACGCCCGCAAGGCCAAGGGCAAGAAAACCGCCGAACAAGGCGCCGGCGACCAGGGCATCATGTTTGGCTACGCGTGCGACGACACTCGCGAGCTCATGCCCGCGCCGGTGATGTTCGCCCACCGCCTCAACCGCGAGCTGACGCGCATCCGCAAGCGCACGAACCTCGCGCCCTGGCTCCGCCCCGATTGCAAATCCCAGGTCGCCGTCGAATACGTGAATTTCAAGCCCGTCGCCATCCGCAGCGTCGTCATCTCCACCCAGCACGCCGCGAGCGCCGCGCACCGCACCATCGAAAAATTCTGCATCGAGCAGGTCATTAAAAAAGTTCTCCCGTCCCGCCTGCTCACCAAGCGCACCGAGTTCCTCATCAACCCCACCGGCAAGTTCGTCGTCGGCGGCCCGCAGGGCGACTCCGGCCTCACCGGCCGCAAAATCATTGTGGACAGCTACGGCGGCTGGGCCCGCCACGGTGGCGGCGCCTTCTCCGGCAAGGACCCCTCGAAGGTGGATCGCTCCGCCGCGTATATGTGCCGCTGGGTCGCGAAAAACGTCGTCGCCGCGCGCCTCGCCAAAAAGTGTGAGCTGCAAATCGCCTATGCCATCGGCCACCCGCGCCCGACGAGCATCCATGTGGACACCTTTGGCACCAACGCCATCGCCGAGCGCCGCATCATCGCCGCCATCAACGCGGTCTTCTCCTTCAAGCCCGCGGACATCGTCCGCCAGCTCGACCTTTTGCGCCCGATTTACCGCAGCACCACCAACTACGGCCACTTCGGCAAAACCGGCCTTTCCTGGGAAGACACCGACAAGGTGGACGCCCTCCTCAAAGCCGTAAAATAGTTTCGCGTTTCGGGTTTCGCGTTTCGAGTTATCCAAGACAAAACCCGAAACTTCAAACTCGAACCCTGAAACTCCCAGTCCGCCATTCCAACCCGAAACCCGAAACTCGCAACCCGAAACTTTTCAATTCCCATGAGCACCACTACCACCGCTCCCGACTACAAAGTCGCCGACCTCTCCCTCGCCGAACTCGGCCGCAAGCGCATCGGCATGGCCGAGCACGAAATGCCCGGTCTGCTCTCCATCCGCGCCAAATACGCGAAGACCAAGCCGCTCAAGGGCGTCCGCGTTTCCGGCTCGCTCCATATGACGACCGAGACGGCCGTCCTCATCGAGACGCTCAACGCCCTCGGCGCGGACGTGCGCTGGGCCTCCTGCAACATTTTCTCCACGCAGGATGACGCCGCCGCCGCCATCGCCAAGGGTGGCACGCCCGTCTTCGCCTGGAAGGGCGAGACGCTGGAGGAATACTGGGAATGCACCTGGCGCATGTTGACGTGGCCCAACGGCTCTGGCCCGCAACTCATCGTGGACGACGGCGGCGACGCCACGCTTTTAATCCACAAAGGCTTTGAACTCGAAAACGGCAGCGACTGGGTCAACTCCGCCTCCGGCAGCCACGAGGAAAAGGTCATCAAGGACCTCCTCAAAAAAATCCACCGCGAGCACCCCGGCCACTGGCACAAAATCGTGCCGGATTGGAAGGGCGTCTCCGAGGAAACCACCACCGGCGTGCACCGCCTTTACCAGCGCTTTGAGACGGGCGCGCTCCTCGTCCCCGCCATCAACGTCAACGACTCGGTCACCAAGTCCAAGTTTGACAATTTATACGGCTGCCGCGAATCGCTCGTGGACGGCATCAAGCGCGCCACGGACGTCATGATCGCCGGCAAGACCGCCGTCGTCTGCGGTTATGGCGACGTCGGCAAAGGCTCCGCCCAATCCCTCCGCGGTCTCGGCGCCATCGTCCTCGTCACCGAGGTGGACCCCATTTGCGCGCTCCAGGCCGCGATGGCCGGCTTCCAGGTCACCACGCTGGAGGACACCCTCGGCCTCGCCGACATCTACGTCACCTGCACCGGCAACAAGGACATCATCACCGTCGAGCACCTGCTCAAGATGAAGGACCAGGCCATCGTCTGCAACATCGGCCACTTCGACAACGAAATCCAGGTGGACAAATTGAACACGGCCCCCGGCGTGAAGAAGGTCAATATGAAGCCCCAGGTGGACCGCTACGACGTCCCCGGCGGCCGCTCGCTCTACATGCTGGCGGAAGGCCGGCTCGTCAACCTCGGCTGTGCCACCGGCCACCCGTCGTTCGTGATGTCGAATTCGTTTTCGAACCAGGTCCTCGCGCAAATGGACCTCTGGGCCAACCGCGACAAATATTCCCCCGGCGTTTATATTCTCCCCAAGAAATTGGACGAGGAAGTCGCCCGCCTCCACCTCGAAAAAATCGGCGTCAAGCTCACCAAGCTCCGCCCGGATCAAGCGGAGTATATTGGCGTGCCCATCGAGGGGCCGTACAAGCCCGAGCACTATCGGTATTAAGTGTTCGTTCTGTGCTGCAAGGCACCGGCAAACATTACGATAATCATCAGAACGTTAAGGACGAGAATGATGAGCGTGGCTATCAAATAGCCCCGACTTTTCCAGACGTTTGGCTGGCGTCGCCATCTGCGCCATGCCAGGAAAAACGGGGTAAACACTATCGCAAAACAGACGATGGCGAACAATGTCGCCCTGACGAAATCCTGCTCGCGATGAAAGACATAAAGGTAGTCAGCTTCCGTTGGAAAAATCATGATGATAACCCCGAGATAGAAAGCGACCGCTGCTAACGAATCGCGCTTTAAGACGGGTTTATTGTCCACGATTTCCATGGCTGCTATTTATCCTTTAGGTGTCGGCTAAACTAAGGCAAGCAAAGAGCAGGTACATTACATGGGGCCCGAAAAAGGGCCAGATTTTACATTTTACCCTTCGCCCTCCTGAGGCCCTTTGCGCCTTCGCGTCTTGGCGCGAGTCCCATCACTGCAGAACGGCGCGTTGGGGGCAACGCGCCCCACCTGGAACGCGTTTTAAGGGTAGGGCGGGCTGCCCTCAGCCCGCCGCTCGGGTTTCTCATCTGTTCCCTCCGTGTTGTCCGTGGCTTTTCCTCTTTTAGGCGCCTATTTCTAGTCGCAAAAACTGTAAACACGAAACCCGAAACTCGAAACCCGAAACTCATTCTTTCCTCCCCAACCTACCCAACCCATTCCGACGATGCCTATCGAAGTGTCGTGCTCGCCTGCGTTGGCTAACCACGGACGATGCGCAGCCAACCTATTGCTACCGCTTTGCGCTCCCTCGCTTTAAGCTGACGGGATGAGCACCCGCACCGGCAAAATCGCCCGCCTCCCGCGCCTTCAGGGATCCTTTGAATGGCCTAATGCTTGTTTATAGCCGAATATACATAAAACAAACGTTCGTATGAATCGGAAAATCGTAAAAAATGGAAAATCCCTTTGACAAAAGTGATATAATGGTGTATTGGATAACTGTCCCACTCAACCACTAAAAACCATAGGAGAAACGCCATGATTCATCTTCTACTTATTCCAGCGGTTAAGGCGGTGCATGCCAGCGCTTGTGCAGCCGCAAAGCGGGGTGCCTGCGCGGCGGCCAGCAGTAAGTCCACTCCTAGCCTGCACTCATTGTCTGAAGCAGCCGATTCCGTGAATCGTGTGATTGAGCATGACGACAGTCATGATCGCGATTCAGGCGACGACAATTGAGCAGGGCTCGGGATTGGAGTTCCGCTTGGGTCTTTTCTGCCTTTCCACAGGCTCGGGAGGTCAGTCCTTTGCGCCTTCGCGTCTTGGCGCGAGTCCCATCACTGCAGACGGCGCGTTGGGGGCAACGCGCCCCACCTGGAACGCGTTTTAAGGGTAGGGCGGGCTGCCCTCAGCCCGCCGCTGGGGCTTCTCACCCGCTTCCTCCGTGCCATCCGTGGTTGTTCTTGGCACCTATTTCTAGTCGCAAAAACTGTAAACACGAAACCCGAAACACGAAACCCGAAACTCATTCTTTCCTCTCCAACCTATCCAACCCATTCCGACGATGCCTATCTAGTGCTGCGCTCGCCTGCGTTGGCTAACGCACGGACGATGCGCAGCCAACCTTCCCAACCTATCAAACCTTCCCAACCTAGCCAACGGTGT
>JABDGR010000003.1 GCA_013285985.1 Verrucomicrobiota bacterium | reverse complement strand
AAGCCGCTCAACTGGAAGTATCTCAGTTCCTGAAGGGTGCACGCGTTCCGCTCAGGGGCGGGATTTGGCGGGTTTTTTTGGCGGGCCATTGCACGACGAGCACGCCGCCGAGGATGATGAACGCGGCAAAGCAAATCACGGGAGTGATCGGCTCATGCAAAATCAACCAGCCGAGAAAAGTGGCGATGACGGGGTTGACATACGCATACGTGGCCACCTTGGCGGGCGCGCAATGGCCGAGCAGCCAGACGTAGGCGCTAAAGCCCGCGATGGAACCGAAAAATATCAGATAGACAAAGGCCAGCAGCGGCATTGCGGTGGCCTGCGCCGGGTGGAACGAACTCCATTCGCCGCATACTGTGCCCATCAGGCAATTCGCCACGCCGCCGCACAACATCTGTGCCGCGGTGGACATCCAGGGCGAGACCGGCGACGTATGGTACTTATTATAGAGTGAACCACCGGCCCAGAATCCGCAGGCCGCTACGAGCGCCCCCGCCCCGACCCACGAGGTGGCATTCGTCTTTACATCATGCGCCGGCGCGCCGAAGACGAGCAGCAGGACGCCGCCCGTGCCCACGAGAATCCCCAGTATGGTATTAAGCTGCTGGCGGCGGCCGTTCGGCCGAATGGTGTCGAACACGGCAAACCAAATCGGCGACGAGGCGAGGATGAGCGCTGCGAGGCTCGAGTTGACGGTTTGTTCCGCCCAGCAGACGACCCCGTTGCCACCGAGCAGGAGCAGCGAGCCGGTGATGGCTGCTTCCTTCCATTGCCGGGCGTTGGGCAGGCGCATACCGCGAAAGGCGAGCCAGCCGAACATCAACCCTCCGGCAATCAGGTAACGAATACCCGCCATGAGGAACGGCGGAAACGCCGCAACGCCCACCCGGATGGCGAGGTAGGTCGAACCCCACACGAGGTACAACACGGCAAACGCCGTGATGAGCTTGGCGCGCGAGGGCGGCGCGGGAATGGCGGAGGTGATGTTCATGGTGGGAACGGGAGAACCGAGAACACCGGCGAGCGTGGGCAAAAAAACCCGCCGGCAGGTGCTCGGCGGGTTGGAGGGAAAATTATTGAATCAGCCTCAGAACCGCGTCGAGCCGGGGATGTGCGTAACCCACGCCTTCTTCGTCAGGGCGACGAAGCTGGCCGGGGCGGCGAACGGATGGCGGGCGCGCAAGCGGTTCATGAGGGCGGAACTCTAAAGTTGCCGAAAGCTGTTTGTCAATCACGGGCCGAATCAAACCGCCGTCTAGCCCTTGAGCGCATTTTTCCACCGGGTGATTTGCGCGGCGATTTGCTTGGGCCCGGGCATGCCGGGCTTTTCCCGCGCGGCGAGCGCCCGGGTGGTATTAAATACGTCCCGCCAGTTGGCGCCGAGCTTCGGCGCGATTTTGCGAGCGTCGGCGTCGGAGAGTTTATTCAGCGGCGTTTCCAATTTTTCCGCGAGCGCGACGAGCGCGCCAACGGCGTGGTGAGCGTCACGGAATGGCAGGCCTTGCAGCACCAGGTGATCGGCGAGGTCAGTGGCGAGGAGCAGCGGGTCACTCGCGGCGGCGGCGCACGCGTCGGCGTTGGGTTCCAACCCCTCGACGACGCGGGCGAGTATTTCCAGCCCGAGTGAGAGCTGGTCAAAGGCGTCGAACACCGGTGGCTTATCCTCCTGCAAATCGCGGTTGTAGGTCAGCGGCAGGCCCTTGATGAGGCTGAGCATGGTTTGCAGATGTCCTTGTAGCCGCGCGGACTTCCCGCGCAGGAGTTCCAGCGCGTCGGGATTCTTTTTCTGCGGCATCAGGCTCGAGCCGGTGGTGAATGCCTCGGGCAGCGTAACAAAACGGAACTCGGCGCTGCTCCAGAGAATCAAGTCTTCGGCGACGCGCGAGGCATGCACGCCGCAGAGCGCGGCAGCGGCGAGAAATTCGACAAACACGTCGCGGTCGGCGACGGCGTCCATGCTATTTTGGGTCAGGCGCACGCGTCCCTGCGAGTCCACGAAGCCCAGTTCCCGGGCGGTGGCTTCGCGGTCAATGGGCAGGGTGGTGCCGGCGAGCGCGCCGGAGCCGAGCGGGCACCAGTTGGCATGCTCGGCGACCTCGAGGAAGCGCGCCCGGTCGCGCCCGAACATCTCGGCGTAGGCGAGTAGGTGATGCGCCAGCGTGACGGGCTGGGCGCGCTGGAGATGCGTGTAACCGGGCAGGACGACTTTCTGATTGGCCTCCGCCTGCTCGACGAGGACGCGCAGGACTTCGCCGAGTGCGTGGTAAAGATGCGAGCAGGACCACTTGAACCACAGCCGCATGGCGGTGGCGACCTGGTCGTTACGGCTGCGGCCGGCGTGGAGCTTCGCGGCGGCAGGCGTGAGCTTGCGCAGGGCGTGCTCAATATTCATGTGCACGTCTTCCAGGGAAGTTTCCCATACGAAGGCGCCGCTTTTGATTTCGCCCAAAATATTGTCAAGGCCGTGAATGAGGGCATCGCGCTCGGCGTTGGTCAGCAAGCCGACCTTTGCGAGCATGTTGGCTTGGGCCTGCGAGCCCATGATGTCGAATGGCGCGAGCCGGCGGTCAAAGGACACGGATTCGCTGAACTTAAGCATGAGCGCCGCCGGGCCGCTGGCGAAGCGCCCGCCCCACGTCACCTGCGCCGGTGCCCCGGAAGCTTTCGCCGCCGGGGTAGAGGGGGCCTTCTTGGAAGGTTTGGCCATTTCTTTGTTTTACGCTTCCCCCGCGCCCGCGGAAAGCAAAGAATTAAGGTTATGACGAATATCCCGGGTGGTCCTTTGCATATCCAGGCCCTGCATTACGAGCGGCACGGGCTACCGGCGGAGGTGCTGGAGGCGACCACGCTTGAATTGCCTGCGCTTGGCCAAGGCGAAGCCCTGGTCGCGATGCGTTGTGCGGCGATTCATTATTCGGACTTGGGGTTAGTCAACGGAACCTATGGAAACTTGAAGGCGTTGCCGTCGGTGGCTGGACGCGAAGGAGTAGGCGAGGTCGTGGCGCTGGGCGCCGGAGTTTCCGGGTTGAAAATCGGTGCGCGAGTGCGAATGCCCGAGGACGCAGGCGTGTGGCGCGAGGCCGTGGTGGCGAAGGCTGCCGAATTTTTTCCCATTCCCGCGGGCATTCCCGATGAGCAGGCGGCGATGGCTTTCATCAACCCGCCGACGGCGTGGCGGATGCTGCACGATTTTGTCCGACTGGAGCGAGGTGATTGGCTCATTCAAAACGCCGGAACCTCGGCGGTCGGCGTATTGGTGGCGCAACTGTCGCGGCATCTGGGGCTGAATTGCTTGAGCGTGGTGCGCGATGTTGCCGTGGCGAAACGTTTGAAAGAAAACGGCGCCACCGTGGTTGTCGCGGAGGATTCGGGTTATGAAAAAGAGCCACTGAAACTGACGGGCGGGGCGCCGATAAAACTAGCACTAAACGCCGTCGGCGGCGAAAGCGTCGGGCGATTATGCCGGGCGCTTTCATCTGGCGGCGTGGTGGTGACTTATGGCGGCGTGACGGCCGAGCCGGTGCGCTTCCCGACCAGATCTTTGATATTCAACGATATACAACTTCGCGGATTTTGGCTCGATGGCTGGGTTCGTTCCCATCCGGCTGCGGAAACGCGGGCGACGCTCGAAAAACTTTTAGGATTGTTGCGTGACAGAGTCATTGCCCAGCCCATTGTCGCGCGATACCCGTTGGCGCAATGGCATGGAGCCCTGGAGCACGCCTTCCGCGCGGGCAAAGGCGGCAAGGTCGTGTTTACCGGCGAGTGGAAGCCATAAAAAGTATCAATACTTTGCCTGATGGCCGAGTTTTACCCAGCGTTTCTCAAAGAAAAACCACGAGAGTGTGGCGAGGGCGAGGGTGAGCGCGAAGCCGAGGAAGGTCAGCATGAGGTCGCTGGCGTTGTTAATCACGGGCGTAGTTTTGTGCAGAAGCCAGAAGACGATGCTGTTGACGGGGAAATGGAGGAGATAAACTCCGTAGGAAATCATTCCGAGAAACCCGAGCCAGCGCAGTTCGAGAAATTTTGTGATGACGTGGCCGCGTTGGGAAATGCCGATGAGCACGAGCACGCCAAAAAACAGCGTCATCCAGGTGTCGGTGATCCACACATAGTATTCCGGCATTTGGTTGATGACGAAAATGCCGCCACCGAGAATGACCAGCAGGGCCGTCAAGCCGCGGCCTTGACGTTGCAGCCAGGCGAGTGCGCCGGGTTGCAAGCAAACCCACGCCAGCAGGCAGCCGGTGAGCAGGGAGTCCGTATGCCCCGGCAGCCAGACGCGGCTGCGCCAGTCGTTCCAGTGGAAGCGCACGAGCAAGGCCCAGGGGATGCCGCTGGCAAACAGCCAGGGCAGATACCGGGCCGGAACCCAGCGGATGACCCACGGCAACCCGAGGTAGAATTGTTCCTCGACGGCCAGCGACCAGGTGACGGCCAGCGCCAGCCCGCCGGTGGTGGCGCCTACGGCCATGGCGAAATTTTGCGTGAAGGTGAGATAGCTGGCCCACGGATATTGGTCCCCAAACAGCAAGCTCCTCAGCGGGTCCGCGTGGACGAAATGGTGAAGGAGAAATACTCCGAAAAGGAGGGAAAAATAAAGCGGCAGGATGCGGCAGCAGCGGCGCAGGTAAAACGCGCGAAAAAGCCGGGGCGAATTTTGGTTTTCGAGCAGGATGCGGGTAATGAGAAACCCGCTGAGCACAAAAAACAAGTCCACGCCGAAACCACCGAGTTTGATCCAGTACCATAAGGTATACTTCCAGCCGTCGAGCTGGTCCGCTTGCTCGAGTGACACGCTGATCAAGTGCCGGGCGAGGACCAAAGCGATGGCCAGCCCGCGGATGCCATCAAGCGCCGGGATACGGGCTGGAAGGCACTTGTCAGTGGATGTAGGCGTGGCCACAAAATACAGTTCGCCCCCCGTCGGCTGAAGGCAAGTGCTCATTTTACAAATGTTTTACCCTATTTACGCTTCGGTTTTCCTCCGGAAAGGGCTAGGATTATGCTTCTCGCGGGAATGTCGCTGCGATATGCTTAACAACTGGATGTTTGTCTTCAAATCATTACGAAATACATGGTGTGTGCGAGGAACTTTTTTGGTTCTTGCCGCCGCCTTGGCATCGCCTGCATGGGGCCAGCCCGCCCCGCCCGCCGCCTCCGCGCCCAAGACGCCGACGGGCACCGCCCGGCTGGCGGCGGCTCTAAGCACCGCGAGCTTAGCTGCGAATAAGCCGGAACTGACGGATTACGTGCCTGATTTGTCCGAGGGCGACCATGCTCAGGCGTTCTACCGCGGGGTGTCGCTGGCCTTTATGTTTTCGGTGTTGGTGGGG
This sequence comes from Verrucomicrobiota bacterium, assembly GCA_013285985.1. Classification (GTDB taxonomy): domain Bacteria; phylum Verrucomicrobiota; class Verrucomicrobiia; order Opitutales; family JABDGR01; genus JABDGR01. Next base: position 49,479 of record JABDGR010000003.1, on the reverse strand, counting down.
TTGCTGTGGAACTCGCGTCAGCAGAACAAGCATGTGAAGCAATTGCAGAAACAGGCCAAAAATTTGCTGTTCGACGCCAAGAAGCACGAACGGGAATTTTTCCGGCGCCAGCATCTGCATTTTGAAAACACACCGCTGGTGGTCGTTGAGCTGGACGCCCAGCGACGCATCAAGGAATGGACCGGACGCGCCGAAACGGTTTTTGGCTGGCGCGCGATGGAGGTGCTGGGCAAACCAGCCGAGGAATTGGGCTGGGTGGACGCCGGTGGCGCGCAGGCCTTGCGGACGGCGTTTGCCGAGGCCACGGGCAAGGAAAAGGCCGGGCGCATTGTCTCCATGCGCCATTTAACCCAAGCGGGTGACACCTGTCTGGTGGAGTGGCACGTGTCGGTATTGCCGGGTGAGGACGGCCAGCCGGAGAGCGTGCTCGCGCTGGGGCTGGATGTGACCGGGAGCGAGACGATGGCGGCGGAATTACGCGACGAACGTCGTCGTTATGCCCTGGCCACGCAGGCCGGCGCCGTGGGGATGTGGACCCTCAACCCGAAGGAGGGGAGTTTGACCTGGGAGGCCCGGATGGCCGAATTGTTGGGATATGAAGCCAAGGAATTTCCGAACCGCCTGCCGCATTGGCAGGAATTGCTCCATCCGGAGGACCGGCTCCATTTTACGGAGGCACTGGCGGCGTGTGCGCAGGAGCCGGGTGTGCAGCAAGTATTGGAAGTGCGGTTGCGCCACCGCAGTGGCGCATATCGCTGGCTGCGTTTGGGCTTCTCCACCGAACCGGCGGCGGATGGCTTTATCACCGGTACGGCGACGGATCTGGCCCGCGTCAAGCTGGCGGAGGAAAAATTCCGCGGGCTCGTGGAACAATCGCTGGCGGGAATTTTCATTTTGCAGGAAAACCGCGTGGTTTACGCGAACCCGAAATTCTGGGCGATTGTGCGGGCCGGCGGCGCCCGCCCGCCGCTGCGGCCGGAGTTCATGGAGTTGGTGCACCCGGACGATCGCACGATGACGGCGGAGCGGTTGCGCCCGGTCTATGCCGAGACGGCCCAGGAGGCGGCGCTGTTGTTCCGCCTGTCCGGGCCGCAAGGCGCCACCGTGGCGGTGCAGGGGCACGGCATCGCATCGGAGCACGAAGGCGAGCCGGCCATTCTCGGGTTGGTGATGGATGTGTCGCACCGCTTCGCGCAGGAGCAGACTTCGCGGCGCTTGTCGCAAGTGGTCGAGCAAAGCCCGGTGGCAATTTTGATCACGGATCCGCAGGGCGTGGTCGAATACGCGAACCGGAAATTTTGCGAAGTATCCGGCTACGCGCAGGAGGAATTGCTGGGCCAGACCCCGCTTTTGCTCCGGCCGAATTCCATTCCGGCGGAATTTTACACGGATTTGTGGGCGCGGCTGCGGCAGGGCAAAAAATGGGAGGGCGAGCACCTCATCCGCGCGAAGGATGCCCGGCAGTTCATGGCGCGTTCCGTGCTCTTCCCGATTTTTGATGAGAGCGGATCCGTCACGCATTGCGTTAAAATTATGGAGGACATCACCAACCAGCGGGCGTTAGAGGAGCGCCTCGCGCGGGCGCAGCGCCTGGAAAGCATCGGCAACCTGGCCGGCGGTATCGCCCATGACTTGAACAATATTCTCGCTCCCGTGCGCATGGGGGCGGAATTCCTGAATACGCTGCCGTTCTCCGGCAAGGAGCGGGAAATCATTGAGGTGATGGACATTTCCGTCCACCGCGCTACAGAATTGGTGCAGCAGGTGCTGGCGTTTTCGCGTGGGCGGCGCAGCAAGCGCGAGGCGATGTGGCTGGTGCCCTTGATCGGCGAGCTTGAGCGCCTGGTGCGCGAGAGTTTCCCGCGTGATGTGCGCCTCGAAGTGCGCTTGGTGCCGGATCTCGCCCCGGTCCAGGCCGATTCCACGCAAATTCTGCAAGTACTGATGAATTTATGTGTCAATGCGCGGGACGCCATGCCCGAGGGCGGGGTGATTGCGCTGGTGGCGGACAACGTGACGCTCGGCAGCGCGCAGACGGCGAGCTTCCCCGGGGCGCAGCCAGGCAAGCATGTGCGCATTCGCGTGCGTGACACGGGCACGGGCATCCCCGGGCCGGTGCGCGAAAAGATTTTTGAGCCTTTTTTCACCACCAAAGATGTGGGCAAGGGGACGGGGCTGGGCTTGTCCACCGCCTTGGGCATCGTACAGGACCACAGCGGCATCATCGAATTGGAATCCACCGGGCCGCAGGGAACGACGTTTGTAGTTTACTTGCCCGCGTCGCCAGAGCTGCCGGCGCCGACGAATACCGAAAAGTCGGCTTCGACTCCGGCCAAAAAAGCCGGCGCGAACAACGGCACAAACCTGCCCGGCGCCGGCCGCACCGTGCTGGTGGTGGATGACGAGGTGCCGCTGCGCCAGGCGGTGTCGTTCATCCTTGGGCAGAGCGGTTACGAAGTGCTCGAAGCTTCCGATGGGTACCAGGCCATTGAAATGGTGAAAAGTCACCGCAAGGTTGATGTCGTTTTGTTGGACGTGATGATGCCGCGGCTGGACGGGGTCGCGACCATGAAGGCCTTGCGCGAGTTGCGCCCGGATTTACGCGTGATTGCCACCTCCGGCGTAAACCATGACACCCGGGTCGAGGCTCTGCGGCGGATGGGGGTGCAGCATTTCCTGCTCAAGCCCTACCGCAACCAGGAATTGCTTGAGGCGCTGTTTAATTGCGTGACGGGCGGCGGGGCGTAATTCAATCCGCCAGCATGAACTCGCCCTGGCGGAACGGCTCGCCCTCGTCGGGCGAGACAGAATTGACGAGCAACCAGCCGAGCGGGGCTGCGGCGATTTTTGGTTCGTGGGCTAGGCGGGTAAGCAATAGGGCGGCGGCGAGGGCGTCGTAAAGCGCGCAATGCGGCCGGCGGCGGTGGGCGGGGCAATGCTGCATGGCGAGAGTGGCCAATTCTTCCGTAAGCGCAAAGGCCTGGACGAGCTCCATTAATTGATAGCCTGGCAGCGCGGGATGGACATGTTCATAAATGCGCCGGGTGTCGATCCAGGGCCCCCAATCGGCCAGGCGCGGTGCACTGCCAGGGTCGGGGGCGGCATAGTCAGGCGAGGCCGGAGGCACCGGCCAGGCACGGCGCAGCAAGGCGCGCTCGATGGGCGCATGGTGCGCGGCGAAGAACCCCGTCTGGCGCAGGCCGGCGAAGAGCGCTTGCTCGGCGGAAAAAGGCTCGGTGCGGGCCGCCTCGCTTTCTGAAATCCCGTGCAGCGCGCTTTCCGCGGCGGCAACCGGGCCGGAGGGCGCGCAGACGCGTGTGTGCGCGGTGATGATTTTCCCGTCGGTTAGCGTAGCCACGCCGTATTCGACGACTCCGCTGCGCCGGCCGCCCTCAAAGTCGAGCACATGAATGACGGTGGCGGGCCAGGGCATGAAAAAAGAATGAAGGATGTCGGATGCCGGATGAAGCTAGAAATTTCATGCTTCAGCCTTCCCATCCCCGACCGCAAAGAGTAACTTGAACCCATGAGTTCCGGACTGAATCTTGATCCCTATCGCACATTCATTACTGAGCTGACAGCGGCCAGCGGGCCAATCGTACGCAAGCATTTTGGGAATCCGGCACTGGCCGTTGAACAAAAGGGCGATTTGACGCCTGTCACCGAGGCTGACCGGGCCGCCGAAGCCGCGATGCGCCAGTTGATTAACTCACGTTTCCCTGAGCACGGCATCCTGGCGGAGGAATACGGCCCCGAACGCACCGAGGCCGAGTGGACGTGGGTGCTCGATCCGATTGACGGCACGAAATCTTTTATCCACGGGGTTCCCTTGTTTGGGACCCTGATTGGGCTGCTGTATCAGGGGAAGCCGGTGCTCGGCGCGATTCACCAGCCGGTGCTCGACTGGCTCTGCCTGGGCGATGGCGCGGTTACTACACTCAATGGCCAGCCCGTGCGCGTGCGCGACACCCGCTCGATGGCCGAGGCGACGCTGCTGACGACCTGTCTCGTGGACTCGGCGATGCGGCACGACCCCGCGGCATGGCAACGTTTGCAAAAAGCGGCCGGGATGGTGCGCACCTGGGGCGATTGCTACGGCTACTTCCTCGTGGCCACCGGCCGGGCCGACGTGATGTGCGACGCCGTGATGAATTTGTGGGACGTACTGCCGCTGGTGCCCATCATTCGTGGTGCGGGCGGGTTGATTACCGATTGGTCGGGCGGGGAAATCGGCGACCAGAAATCCTGCCTCGCCGCCAGCCCGCGGTTGCACCGGCTCGCCCTGGATTTGCTGCTGACGTAGTCGTCAGCCACGGATTCCTTCACACGTCGCAAACCCAAAAACCTGCCGGGTCGCGGTGCAAGGATTCTGACACCGGAATAAACAGCGTGCGCAATTTGAAGAGGCCGCGGTCGAACGAATAGCGTTCCAGCACGGGCAAATGACCGAGTGGCTTGCGGTCCGGTTCGAGGGCGGTGGTGTTCTTGAAGATGATGGGCACGCGCGCGAGTGGCAGGGCGCGGGGTTCGTCCATCGAGGAGAAGCCGGCGCCTTCCGCCTGAATCTTGGCGAGAATTTCAGACTGTTCGCGCAGGTAGGCCTTGAATTGGACGTCTTCCATCCGCTCGCGAATCCGGTCCATCACGCCGACGAGCTGGTGCGTCTCCATGTGGTTGTCCAGGCCGAACAATTCCTTGGCCTCGGGCGAGACTTCGTTGATCTGCAAGTCGGTGCGCAGGTTGGTGAATTGCAATTCGAGCTTCGGATGGGTCGAGCTCCATTTGCCCTCAGGCCGGTCGTGTTTCGCGAGGTTGATTTCCGCGATGAGGCGGTCAAGCGATTGCTGCGGCTGCTGCGCGATCTCGACGGTCGTGCGGTGCAGCAGGTAGAACGGAAGCAAAGCTTTGAGCGACGCGACACTGCCGTCGGGCGATGCGGGCGGCGCCTCGTGGATCATCACCATCGGTTTTCCCGTGGCAAGGCGGAAGCCAACTTCGAGAATCACATCGGCGTTCCAGTGCGGCTTCGGCTGGCCCAGGTAGGCAATCACGAGCGGGGCCTCGGCCAATTGCTCCTTGATGACGGCGATGCGGTCGGGGCCCGGGATGCGGTCGGCGCGGCGCGGGAGGAAGTTGGTGCGTTTGCACGCGGGCACAATCATTTTCTCCATCACCTCGGCGATGCGCGGGTTGCGTTCGTCAATTTCCGAGATAATGAAGCACTCCACCAATTCGTGCGCGAAGATGGCGTGGGTGTTGAAATCGGGGTTGCGCACCGGCGGCTTCATCGGCGCGTCCCACGGCGCGCGTGGGACGACGACGCAGCGGTGGCCGTTTTGCGGCTTCTCGTGGGCTTTGCCGCGAATCTGCTCTTCGCCGCCGTAAAGGCGCTGGATGCTGCGTGGGAGCACCTTGTACGCGGCCGTGCTGATGCGGATTTCGCCGGTCACGCCGCCACTTTCGAGGCGCGTGGCGTTGGAAATGATGGGCCCGGCGAGCTTGCCGTGGGCGTCCGTCGAAAGTTCGCCATACGCGATGCCGATGCGGAAGCAGCGCATGGCTTCGTTCAACTTGGCTTCACGGCCGCGGACGCTTTCGTCCTCCGCCAGCTTGAGCATGTTGACGGCGACCTCATGGGCCTCGGCCGGCCGGTTAAAGACAAAGATACCGCCGTCGCCGCCAAAGGAGGCACAAACCTTTTCGTACACCTGGCCGGCCTTCGCGCAGCCTTCCGCCATGATGCGGTGAATCTGGTCGGCCAGATCCTTCATGGCCTTGTCGCCCGCCAGCAATTGGAGGTGATGCTGGATTTGCGCGAAGTGCGCCATATCCACAACCATCACGCATACGGCCGTCGAGGGCTCGTCCGGCTTTTTGGGCAGACGGTTGCGCGCAGGCCGGGCAAGAAGCAGACGGCTAGTTTCCGGCTGTTCGGGGCCTTTCCAAGGGAAGGCGGTGGTATTGGCTTGGATGGACATGGCGGTGGGTAGTTGCAACTAGCGGGGGAGCAGAGACTATACCTATCAGGAGCAGTATCAACCACGGAACGCCTCCTTAGTTGTATCATGGGACGGTTAGGACTGTTAAAAATCTGTGAAAAAAACCGGGAATGACTCGGGAAAATACCCTACTTATGATTGCAATTAAATTTTTTAATAGATAGACGGCCAACTTCTGAACGGCACTAGGAGACGAATGAGGATTGCTGTCATGACGATTTTGACCAACGGTGAATATCTCACATAAATGATTGAATAGTAAAATATTACGAAGTTTTGTTTTCGGGGTCTTGAACCACATTCACGCTAAATTTTGACCATTTTTTCAGGGACTTTCCTAAAGAAGAAAGTTTCATGTAGGGTAATTACCCCATATTTTGTCAAAACAAAGTGAAAAAATCCCGAATAAAAGCAAAATGGACCGGCCAGACGGAAAACGTGGCCAATTTTGAGCAAAACCCGATTCGATTGCTCGAATAACTTCACCCCAGCCGGAGGGCGGAATTTTATGGTCGCGGCAAGTGTCGGACTTCGGTGCGCACGCTCGCAAGGGTATTGGGTGACAGGTAGCCGGCAAAGGCGATCGCGGGCAGCACGGCCGCTCGTTTGCCTAAAATCGTCCCAGGTTGAAGTACGGCGTTGCAGCCGGCTTCGGCGTCGTCACCCATCATGGCGCCAAGTTTGCGTAAGCTTGTCACGACCCGCCCGGTGGGGGTTTGCACGGAAATCGATTTCTTGTCGAGTCGCAGGTTGGCGCAAATTGCGCCGGCGCCGAGGTGTGAGCGGTTGCCCAGCACGGAATCGCCGACGTAATTGTAATGCGGCGTCTGCACGCCATCGAGCAACAAGCAGTTTTTGTATTCGCAGCTGTTTCCGAGCACACAGCCTTCGCCCGCGATGACGAGGCCGCGGATGAAGACTCCCGGGCGCAAATCTGTTTTGGCGCCAATCCAGGTGGGGCCCTGGATAACCCCGTAGGGCGGCAATTTGGCCGACGGGTGCAAATAAACTTTCCCTTCAATTTGCAGACCGGGGGGCAAATCCGCGCGCGGCGCAAATTCTTTCGCGGGCACGGATTCCAGCGCGGCCGCAATGCGTTCGACCCAGGTCCAGGGCGGGGCGTCGGGCGCGAAGAACGACGCAAAACGCGCGAGCGATGGCGGCAGGGTGAAAAGTTCGTCGGCGCGCATGGGCAGAGGTGTAAGGGAAAAGGAGTTGAGGCGACTGGCCCGGTTTTAGGATAGTAAGACCGGAAGGAATGGAAACTCAATAATCAGGGCGGGATTGATTCCCACATCTTGCCAGAGTGGGGCGGTTTCTGCATATTTTGCCCATGGCAATGGAATTTAAAGACTATTACAAGACACTCGGGGTTCCCCGGGATGCGAGCGAGGAGGACCTGAAAAAGGCCTTCCGCAAGCTCGCGCGGCAGTTTCACCCGGACACGGCGACGGACAAAAAGCGCGCGGAGGAAAAGTTCAAGGAAATCAATGAGGCCTACGAAGTCCTGAGCGACAAGGACAAGCGCAAGCGCTACGACGAACTGGGCCCCAACTGGGAGCACGGCGCGCAGTTCCGCCCGCCGCCCGGAGCAGGTGGCGGAGGCACCTGGCGGCGCGCGGGTGGCCCTGGCGGGGATGGCGTGGAATTCGAATTTGGCGGCACGGGTTTCAGCGATTTCTTCGAGCACTTTTTCGGCGGGGCGCAAGGCCGGCGCGGATTCGGCGGCGCGAGTGGCGGATTTCCTGGTGCTGGGCAATGGGGTGGTGAGCAGGAGGCAGCCGGTCCAGAGCGGGGACAGGATTTGGAGTCGGATCTGCTCGTCACACTGGAGGAAGCGAACAACGGCTCGGAAAGAATCCTCAGCCTGCGCCGCCGCGGCGAAGGCCGGGGCGCGGTGGAAACGCTCAAGGTGCGTATTCCGTCGGGGGTGAGCGATGGCCAGCGCATCCGTGTGGCGGGCAAGGGCGAGCCGGCAACGGCGCACGGCGAACCGGGGGATTTATATTTGAATGTGCGCCTGCAAAAGCACCCGGACTTTCGCGTCGAAGGCGCGGATTTGTATTATGAGTTGGAACTCGCCCCGTGGGAGGCGGCGCTCGGCGCGAAAAAAACAGTGCCGACGCTCGCGCAGTCCGTCGCCGTGAAAGTGGCGGCGGGTGCGGCCACGGGGCAACAACTGCGGTTGAAGGCGCTGGGCCTGCCCAAGCGTGGCGGCGGGCGCGGGGATTTATACGCCGTGCTCACGGTGCGCGTGCCGCCGGCGGAAACTTCCTCGCAGAAAAAATTATGGGAACAACTGCGCGCGGCGCACGGGGAGTGAAGAGTTACTCCTCCAAAAGTTTTTGCACATCGGCCAGGGAGATTTTTTCGAGCGCGGCGGCGTTTTCGGCAAAAAAGTCCGCCAGCAGTCCGGCCTTCGATTGTTGCAAGGCGAGCACGCGTTCTTCGACGGTGTTGGCGGCGATGAGCTTGTAACTGGTCACGGTGCGCGTCTGGCCGAGGCGATGGGCGCGGTCGGTGGCCTGGGCTTCGACGGCCGGGTTCCACCACGGGTCGAAGTGCACCACCGTGTCGGCGCCGGTGAGATTTAAGCCCGTGCCGCCGGCTTTGAGCGAAATTAACAAAACGGGCAGCGTTGGGTCGGCGTTAAAACGATCGCAGATTTCCAGGCGGTCGCGCGGTGGCGTTGAGCCATCGAGCCGCAGGCTGGGCAACCCGGCCTCGGCGAGTGCCGGCTCGATGAGGTCGAGCACTGAAGTGAACTGGGAAAAAACGAGGGTGCGGTGGCCGCCGTCCACCGCTTCGTCGAGCAATTCGCGCAATGCCCGCAATTTGGTCGAATCGTCTCCCGTCAGGTCAGGGTCGAGCAGGCGCGGGTCCGCGCAGACTTGCCGCAGACGCAGCAATTCTTCGAACGCAGCCAGCCGCAGGCGGCCGTCGCTCGCGTTGCCCATGGCCAGTTGAAAAAACGCTGCGCGCGCCCGTTCCCGCACTTTTGCGTAAAGCGCGGCCTGGCGCGGCTCGAATTCACAATAGACGGTCTGCTCGAGTTTCGGCGGCAATTCCGGCGCGACCATCGCCTTGGTGCGGCGCAGCACATACGGCGCGGCGCGGCGGCGCAGGGTGGCATCGTCCGCGGCCCGTTGGGCGGCGGCGGAAGCTTCGCGCGCGCCGCTCGGTTGTGCCAGGTAGCCGGGCAGGATGAAATCAAAGAGCGAACGCAGGTCGTCAAAACTGTTTTCGAGTGGTGTGCCCGTGAGTGCGAAACGCGAATGGGCCCGCAAAGCCCGCAAGGCCCGCGCCGCGTTCGTGCGGCGGTTTTTGGCGTGTTGCGCCTCGTCGGCAATGACCGCTGCCCATTCGATGGCCGTCAGCAATTCCGCATCCCGCGCGAGCGTGGCATAGGAGGTGAGAACGAGGTCATACCCAGCCGCCTGTTCGGCAGTGGCCAGCCGCTCCGCGCCGTGATGGGTGAATACTTTGAGCGAAGGCGTCCAACCCGTGGCTTCGCGATGCCAATTGCCGAGCAATCCGGCTGGGGCCACGACAAGCGAAGGCGTCTTGATTAATCCACCCAGAGTGTTGGGCCGGTGCAGACAGTTGAGCAGGGCCAGCGCCTGGGCCGTTTTACCCAGGCCCATTTCGTCAGCCAGCACACCACCGAGTTTGCTCGACCAAAGATGCCACAACCACGCCACACCGACGCGTTGGTATTCGCGCAGGCGCTTCGCCAGTTCTGCAGACAACGGCGCGGGCGTGAGCTGGTCGAGATGGCGCAGCGACTCACTGCGGGATTTCCAGGTGGCGGGCGTTTCAAACGGCACGGCCAGCGATTCCAGCAGCGACTCGGTCGCAGGCAATTCTGCCGCGGACACCGTGCGTCGAAACCGCGCCAGCGGAGAGTTGCCGGCGGTGGGGCCGCCGAGCGCCTGCTGGGCTGCGGCGAGCTTGCCCGCGGTATCGGGGTTTACCAGCACGAGGCCGCGTGGTGTTTCAATATAAGAATGGCCGCGCGCCAGGGCGGCGCGCAACGCGGACTCATCCGCGGCGGGCGCGCTCAATTCCAAGGTGACTTCGAATTTGCCGGCGTCACTCCGGGCTGCGGCTGTGACTTTGGCAAATTGCAATTGCGCCGTGCGCTGCTCGAAGCCCGGCGTGAATTGCGCGTGATATTTTTCCCGAAAATCCGGCAGATGCCGCGCGAGAAATTCCAGCACGCGGTGTCGGTCGCGCAACCACCACTTGCGGTTCGAAGGTTCCAATTGAAAGCCCGCGCCTTTGACCACTTCAAGCAACTCGGCATAAACGGCGCTTTCGCGTCCCGGTAAAGTGACGGCGAGAAATTGCGTGGAGCCATCCACCAGCAGGCCCGTGGAGGCGGCCGGGCCGCGCTCGGGCGAGGAATTACGGAACAGCGACATGGTAAAACAAGGCAGACGGAATTTTGACTGATAGACGCAAATGAGCGGCGCGGCAAGCGTGGGAAGGGAGCGTATGCTTGCCTTTCCGGGGCAAGTGGATAGATAAACGAGCGTATGAATCTCTTCCGACGAGCCGGGGTGGGTGTGGCTGCCGCCGCGGCACTGCTGTCAGCGGGCTGCACCGATAAAAATGCGCACAAGGATGGTGTCTATCAGGGCTATCTGGACGGGCGTTTCCTCAGTGTGGCGTCTCCCCAGGAAGGGCAATTGAAGGAATTGAAAGTGCGGCGCGGCGACTGGGTCGAGGCCGGGGCGCCACTTTTCGTGCTCGACCCCCAACCCGAGCAGGATCAATTGAGCCAACAGGAAGAGCTCGTGAAATCAGCCAAGGCCAAGCTGGACGATTTAAGCAAAGGTCTGCGTGACACCGAGCTGGCCGCGCTCGAAGCGCAGGTGAAGGCCGACCAGGCGACGCTCGCGCAATCCGAGGCCGAATGGAAGCGCAACGAGCAATTGCGGGAGGGCAATTATGTTTCACAAAACGACCTCGACCGCTTGCGCCTTTTGACCGACCAGCACGCCGCCGAGGCGGAACGCGACGCCAACCAGCTCGCCACGGGCAAACTCGGCGCCCGCGAGGACCAAATCAAGCAGGCGCTGGCCGATTGGAACGCGGCGCAGGCCTTGCGCGACAACACGAAGTGGCTGCTCGATCAGAAAACACAGAACGCGCCGCAAGCGGGTTGGATTCAGGACACGCTTTACCGCGTGGGTGAGCGCGTGGCGCCGGCGCAACCGGTGGTAGTGATGCTGCCGGCGGCGGAACTGCGCGCCCGCTTTTATGTGCCCCAGGCGGAAATCAACCGCCTGAAACTTGGGCAGGAAGTCACCGTCAGGCTCGACGGGCGCGAGCCGCTCAAGGCGAAGGTCAGTTTTATTTCCACGCAAGTGGAGTTTACTCCCCCGGTGATTTATAGCGACAGCCAGAACTACAAATACGTTTTCCTGGTCGAGGCGGATTTCGACCCGGCGGTGGCGCGCGAGCTCCACACCGGCCAGCCCGCCGAAGTGAGCCTGCAGCCATGACCGCCGCGCCCCCTGTCGCCGAGTCTCCGCCGCGCGCGCCCAACGGGAACGGGGCGGCGCTGGCCGTGGATGTGCATGGGTTGACGAAGTGCTACAGTGGCAAGCCCGTAGTGGATCATATTGACTTTCAGGTGCAGCGCGGTGAGGTCTGTGGTTTTCTGGGGCCCAACGGCAGTGGCAAGACGACGTTCATGCGCATGCTGTGCGGCCTGCTCACGCCGGACGAAGGCGACGGCACGTGCCTGGGTTATAATTTAAAGCGGGAGGCTGACCGTATCCGCCTTGAAGTCGGCTACATGACGCAGAGATTCAGTTACTATGAGGACCTTTCCCTCGAGGAGAACCTGGATTTCGTCGCGCGCATTTACGCGCTGCCCAACCGCCGGGCTGCGGTGACGGCGTCGCTGGATCAACTCGGGCTCACCGCCCGGCGCAAGCAACTCGCGGGCACGCTTTCGGGCGGCTGGAAGCAACGGCTCGCGCTCGCGGCGAGCCTGATTCACAAGCCGCGGCTTTTGCTCCTCGACGAGCCAACCGCAGGCGTGGATCCCAAGGCGCGCCGAGATTTTTGGGAGCAAATCCACGAACTGGCCGCCGAAGGCATCAGTATTTTGATTGCCACGCATTATATGGATGAGGCGGAGCGTTGCCACCGCGTCGCCTATTTGTCTTTTGGCAAGTTGCTCACGCGCGGCACCGTGCGCGAAGTAATTGATCGCGCCGGGCTGACCGTGTGGCGGCTGGAGACCGACAACCCGAGCAAGCTGGTGGTGACGCTGCACGGCTGGCCGAAAGTCTCGGTTGTGCCCTTTGGCAGCTCGCTGCACATCTGCGGATCCGATGCCGAGGCCGTAAAAGCCGCCGTTGCCGCGGTGGCCGGCCCGGGCGTGACCGCCACGCCGACGAAGCCGTCGCTCGAAGACGTCTTCATCCATCTCCAGGGCGGGTCCCGCGACAATTTTACCTGAACCATCATGCTCAACGGATTTTCCTTCCATCGGTTTTGGGCGATGGCGCGCAAGGAGTTCATCCAGATGCGCCGCGACCGGTTGACGTTTGGGATGATGTTTGGCATCCCGCTGGTGCAGCTCATGATGTTCGGTTACGCCATTAACACCGACCCGAAGCATTTGCCGACGGTCGTGGTGTTTGGCGACACCGGGCCGGTGCCGCAGGCGGTGATCCAGGGGCTGCGCAACACGGACTATTTTGACATTTCATCCGCGCCGGCGAACGAGACGGAAGCGCAGGAGGCGCTGGCGACGGGCGACGCACAGTTTGTCATCACGTTTCCGCCAAATTTCACGCGCGACCTGCTGCGCAACCAGCACCCGCAGGTGTTGTTGCAGGCGGATGCCACCGACCCGGTCGCGGTGGGCAACGCCGTCGGGGCGATTCAAAACTTCATCGAACAGGCGGCGACGCGCGAATTGCAGGGGCCGTTGGCCGCGGTGTCGGGGCCCGCGCCGCCCGTGGATTTCCGCCTGCACTTGATGTATAACCCCGAGCGCCGCTCGCAGGTAAACATCGTGCCGGCGCTGCTCGGCATTGTGTTGACGATGACCATGGTCAATATCACCGCGATGGCCATCGTGCGCGAGAAGGAGCGGGGCACGATGGAAAACCTGCTCTCGACGCCCGCGCGCCCGGCGGAGGTGATGCTGGGGAAAATTCTGCCCTACATCGCCGTGGGCTATGTGCAGGCGTGCGTGATTTTGGCCGCCGCGCGGTTCCTCTTTCAGGTGCCGGAAGTGGGGAGCTACGCGCTGTTGGGTGTTTGCATGCTGCTGTTCATCGTGGCCAACCTGGGCATGGGCATTTTGTTTTCCACGCTGGCAACGAGCCAGTTGCAGGCGATGCAAATGGCGTTCTTTTTCTTTTTGCCCTCGATGCTGCTCTCCGGGTTCTTTTTCCCGTTTCGCGGGATGCCGCAGTGGGCGCAATTTTTGGGGTCGATACTGCCGCTGTCTCACTTTTTGATCATCTTGCGCGGGATTGTGCTCAAGGGGAACGATTTTGCCGAGGTCTGGCCGCAATTATGGCCCATCGGCGTGTTCTTCCTGGTGGTGATGACGATCGCGGTGAAGCGCTTCCGGCGCACGTTGGACTGATGTTTAATGGTTCGATTCGGAGTCCGATCAGGCGTAGGGATAATGGTTTTCCCGACAGGGATTATCTGCTAGAATTTTCCTTACCCCTTCCCCAGCCATGAATTCATTGTGGAAAACATCGCGCCTGACTGCATGGGTTTATGGTTGGTCGTTGGGGTTGGGCGTGATGGTTTTTGGCCAGACGGCGCCCGCGCCCGCGCCGGCTTCGCCCGTGCCGGCCGCAACAGATAAAAGTTCTTCGTCAGATGTGATTGCCGAACTGCGCGTGGGCAAGGATGTTTACTACAACGTGCACATTGTGAAGGTGACGCCCGTGTCGGTCGTCATCACGCATCGCGATGGCATTGGCTCCATTCCACTGGCCGATTTGCCGGCGGACTTGCAAAAGAAGCTTGGTTACAGCCCTGCGCGAGCCGCCGCCGAGAACGCCCGCCGCCAGGCGGTCAACGACGCAAGAAAAATTCAAGCCAATGAAGCTCCCGGCGACAAGCGGCCGCCCCAGTTGACGGCCCAGCAGATTCTGGAACGCTTTGGCCAGCCGCCGAAAATTTACGCCGAGGTCAACATGCAGCCGCGTTTTGACCAGCTCGGCATCGGCGCGAAAAACCAGGGCGCGCGCCCGAGTTGCGCGATCTTTGCCATGGTCAGCGCGCTCGAATACCAGAGCGCCCCGCCCGACGGCACGGCGCCGGAGTATTCGGAGGAATACTTGATTTGGGCCACGCTCAAGGTCCTCGGCAAAGCCGGTATGTCCGTACCCAAGGACCAGGACGCCACACTCGACATTGGGTTTGCACTGGAGGAAGTCGCCGAGGCGATCAGGGCCTACGGCATCGCTCTGGCGGGGGAGCTTCCTTATCAGTTCAAAATGTCCGATCCGCATATCGTTGAGCCGGCGCCGGATATTATCGAACGCGCCAAAAAACGCATTCCCACCAACGGGTATTTTATCACGGGCCGCGAGCCGGCGGCGCAGCTAGCCAACATCATCCAGGTGCTCGACGCGGGTGTGCCGGTCGTGGCCGGGGTAAAATGGCCGGAGCAAAAAGCCTTTGACGATAATGTCCTGCTCGACACCCAGCCCAGCCAGGAAAATGGCGGCCACGCGATCCTGCTGGTGGGCTACCGCACCAAGACCGGCAAGCTCGATGACCTCGAGTTTTTGTTCAAAAACTCCTACGGCGAAAAATGGGGCGAGCGCGGCTACGGCCTCGCCAGCTTCCGCTATATGCAGAAAAACCTGCAGGACGCGCTGTTTCTGGAAGTACAGTAAATGCGCGCGGGCGGTTTTATTCGCGCGTGAGGCGGCAGGCATGCGCGGAAAAGCCCGCGCCGAAGGAGGTGAGCCACAAATCTTCCGCGCCGTTTTTTTTCACCGGCGGATTATTTTTCAAATGCTCGCCCAGGGCAAAAAGCACGGACGGGCTGCTCATGTTGCCGCAGCGGCGCAACACCGCCGCGCTTTCCGCCAGCGCAAAGCGGTCGTCGAGCGCGGTGCCCACGGCTTCCAGCACTTTTTTGCCGCCGGCATGGGCGAGGACGTGGCCGATTTTTTCCTCCGTCCCGTTTTGGCGGTCGAAGAGCGCACGCACGGCGGCGGCGGCGCGTTCGGGTACGGTCTTGTCGAGCTTGTTGCGCAGTTTGCCGCCGCGGTTTTCAAAGCGAATGTATTCGCGGTCGGCGGGGATGTGGAGCGTGTCAAAGTTGTCGCAGCGCAACTTTGTCGGGCCGGGGTGGCCATTCCAGATGCTGGCCGAGGCGCCGTCGGCAAACAGGCACAGTGACACGAGCACGCCAGGGTCGTCATCCAGGTAAAATGCCGCCGAACAAATCTCGACCGCGACAAACGCAACGCGCGCGCCCGGCCGCGCCGCCAGCAGGTGGCTGATGCTCCGCAGCGAGGGTATGGCCGCGCCGCAACCCTGGCCGACAATGTCCTGTAAAAACGCGTCTGGGCGCACGCCCGCCCGCTCAGCGACAAAACTCGAAAGGCCGGGACACAGATAGCCGGTGCAGGTGCACATCACCAAGGCGTCCAAATCACCGGGCGCCAGCCGGGCTTCGGCCAATGCGGCGCGCAGGGCGCGTTCGCCGAGCGCGGGAGCTTCGCGTTCAAAAGCTTGGTTCAGCGATTCAGCGTCGAGGTCGAAGATGCGGTCCAGGTCGCCCACCGCGAAGTGGCGCGTTTCGATGCCGCTGTCGCCGGTGAGGATTTTTTCGAGGAGCTTGTGCGAGGACGCCCGCAGGTGGCGGGCGGCGGGCGAACGGCGTAAAATTTCCCAACTCTCGCGTTGCGTCAGGCGTTGGTCGGGCACGACATTGGCGAGGGCGTGGAGAAACATCGTGAGGGAAAAGTAAAAGAAAAAAATTCTTCAGGCGGCCACGGATTCGCCATGAGTCGCCTGATAAAGAAATTTAAATGGCAGCAGGCGTGTGTCGGCCAGGGCGAGCAGGAGCGATTGCTTGACCGGATGCAGCAGCCACGGATGCAACGTCCGCGCCCAGCGCAGGCGGGTGCCAGATTGTGTGGCAACGGCGGCACGAATTTCCCGGGTTGTTTCCGGCCAATTTTTCCCACCCGAGGCATAAGCAACCAGCGGGCTGAGCGCCGCCGCGGCGTGTTCCAGTGCCAGCGCCATGCCGTGGCCGGTGTAGGGTGGGGTGGCGGCCAGGTGATCGCCGAGCGAAACGCGGTCGTCATTGAATCCGGTGCGCGTGAAATCAAGCCCGGAAACAGCGGCGGCGCTGGCGGGGTCGGGGTCGCCCTGC
The DNA here is from genome assembly GCA_013285985.1 of Verrucomicrobiota bacterium. Lineage (GTDB taxonomy): Bacteria > Verrucomicrobiota > Verrucomicrobiia > Opitutales > JABDGR01 > JABDGR01. Next base: position 33,090 of record JABDGR010000003.1, on the reverse strand, counting down.
GCGATGCGGGCGGCGAATTTGTCCAGCCCGCAGGCGGCGATGTAGGCGGGCAGCAGTTCCTCGCGCGGGCCGCGCAATTCCGGGCGGACGCGAAACAGGCCGCAGATGTTCACGCGGCCGTCTTCAATGCGCGCCGCGCCGACGTAGCCGCCGCGGCCAAGGTGCAATTCCAAATCATGGTCGAGGGCGAGGTTGCGGCAATGGATTTTCAGGCCGAGCCACGGGCTGGACGCATCGGCCCGGCGTCCGGCGGCCCAAACCTGTCCGGGTACATCGCCACTGTCGGGTGCGCGAAAGTTCAGGCGCAGTTCACCGCCCGCGACCACGAAGTCTTCCAGCAACCGCGCTTCGAGCGTCATGCGCGAAAGCCCCGGCGCAGCTTCGGGCAATTCCGCCGCCCAGCGCAGGCGCCCACCCGCATGCCAGCCCGTGGAGCGATTCATCGCCGCGCCGCGCAAATGCGGCGCGAGCCCGAGGCGGGCGAGGGTGGCGGGTTTGAGTCCGCTGATGAATTCACCACACACCCGCGGGCGCGGGAGACGCCCGGCTTCGCACAAGGTAACCGCGACTCCCGCGCGCGCCAATGCCGCCCCCAGGGCCAAACCGGCCAGGCCGCCGCCGACGATGGAAATGGGATGGGTGGAGGACATGAGGAGGGGATTTCACCGCAAAGAGGCAAAGTGCGCAAAGACTTTAAAATTATTTCCTTCGGATCTTTGGCGTCTTTGCGGTGAACTTCTTATCACAATCAGGCGTCGTTTCGCACCGCCACCATGCGATACGCGCCAAAAAATGTCTGCTGGAGTTCCACGCGCCACGGCAGCAGGTCCACGCCGAGCATGCCCGGCAGGTCGGCATTCAGGAAGCCGCCCTCGATGCTGACGCGCGCATCGTGCCGGCTGACGTAGTTGATGCCCGCGAGGCGCGCGAGCGGCATTTGGCGCAGGTGCAGCGGCCGCCGCGACGGTTCGCAGAAAACGAGCAAACGCGCCGTTCGGCGCCACTGGCGGCCGAGTTCGGCCAGCACGTCGTCTTCAAACTGGTGCAAAATCAGATTGCCGACGATGATGTTGGATTGGCTGTAGTCGGGGAATTGGGTCAGGTCCTCGCGCCGCCAGCCCCAAGGCTCCGGCCAGTTCGCGGGCCGTGGCCACAAATCCAATCCCGTGTAGGAAAAATCGTAATCGGACAGCGCCTTGCGCAAATAAAGCCCCAGATCGCCTTCGCCCGCGCCGAGTTCGAGCAACCGGTCACCCGTGCACAGGTGCTGGCGCAAAGTGCGGGCGAACCAGCGGAAGTTCCCCATGACGGCGTTGAAGAACCGCAAGTCGCGCCGGTTGTGCAACGCGTCGGGGTGGTCCGGCGGCAACCCATCGAGCAATTCCGGTTGGACGCGCCGCAACATCATCCCTCACCATGCGCGCGAAGCAGGGGAAAGTCAAACGGGGGGAAGTCCAGGTACTGTATCAGTTTGAAAACAACCCTCGGCAGGTCAAGCCTTGCTTGCTCGGGTTAGCTGTGCTAGGCTTCCGGTATTATGCCAGACCCCATTAAGACAGCCCACGGCGTGTTTCAAGAGCACATGAAGCGCATGGAGGCGCGCCACCCATCGCCGCCGCCAACACGAGACGAGATATTCCAAAAGGCTATTGCCGAGAGTAAGAATCCCGGCGCGGTCTATCTGTCGAGTCTAGGAGCCGCTAAAGGCGGTAAGGCTAGGGCAACCAGTCTATCGGCCAAGCGTAGGAGCGAGATTGCGCGGATGGGTGGCAAGAATCGGTGGAAGGGGAAGAAGGGATGAATCTCATTTCTTTTCGGATATATAAAACCGATGCTCGGCATCCAAAAAGACAACAAAAAATATATCTAGTGAAACATGACCAATAACACACTCTTTGCCCTGTAAATGCATGGAAGCCCAAATAGCATCTTCGGGGATGTGCGACGGACGCTTAAAATCAGTTTTTTTAGTTTCGGGAAAACTATCGTAGCATTTGAATTTGTCGTTATAGCAATCGTAAATCGGTTTTAGTCCATGGTCTTTGAATCGCGTCACCATTTTCAAAAGCAATCCGGAATTGCTCCAATTATCCAGGGTTTGACCCTGCCTAGTGTCTAATTGCCCAAAATTGAATGATATGGGCTTTTTCCTTACAGTTGCCGGAATTTCCGACTGCCCTTTAAGCGGATTCTGCTGCGCTCCTGACTTTACCCACCTCATTGCTTAACGGCCTTGGTGCGGTAGAACGTAGCCATTGTTTCAGTAGAAATAACATTCGAGCATTTATCAGCTATGCCGACTCCTTTTCTAGCGTCCATCCAAGGCTTTTCCGCGTGAGTAAGGCACTCCAAATGGTAGGAAGTGCGGTTGCCATACTCTTTAAGAACGTCATCAATTAGTTGATGTTGGTCTTTGGTCAGATTATGGGCCAAGTGCGCTTTTGCGCTTTGAGCTGCAAGCGGCTCAACTTCAATTTTATTTAGAAGTGGATTTTCATTACTTTTAAAATTTTTCCAAACTTTCAGCGAAACAGGCCCATGCAACCATGCTTGAAAATCATCTTTAATCAAACGTTCTTTAAAATAGGCAAGATGCCAAGCCTGAGTATAATAAATCAGCTTTTGGAGCTTCAAATGAGACATCGGGCCAACCTTGGCCAAAATGTAATTGGCCAGTTGGATAGAATCCACCTCTTGTCTCAAGAAACCCATGGAGTGAACATACTAGCACTTAGGCTAATGCTCAAGCTCAATCAATGGGACATTGTGAATAACTCAACAATAATTTAACTTGCACGAGCAAGCTAAATGTGCTATGTTAGGGGTATGAACCAACTACCCGCCAACACCAGAAAGCAAATCCTCGCCTGTATCTCCGAGGGGATGGGGATGCGTGCCACGAGCCGCCTATGCGACGTTTCTATTACCACGGTAATGAAGCTCTTTGTTGAGCTTGGCGAAGCCTGCCAAGCCTATCAGGACAAGGCCCTGCGCGGCTTGAAATGCGCTCGCATTGAGGCCGATGAGATATGGAGTTTCATCGGAGCCAAGGAAAAGAACGTCAGCGAAACCGCCCGGCGTAATCAATGGGGGAATGTCTGGACATGGGTAGCAACGTGCGCGGATTCACGCCTTGCGATACACTGGCACGTTGGCGAACGCGACGGCATGGAGGCTTATCGCTTCTTGGAGGAATTGCGCTCCCGCTTGGCCGTCAGGCCGCAAATCACAACCGATGGGCACTCAGCCTACCTTGGCGCAATGGAGCAAGTGTTTGGGGCGAATGTGGATTATGCGATGCTCGTCAAAAATTACGGTCAAGCTCCTATCAACGAGCAAGTGCGTTACAGTCCCCCCGTTTTCCTAAGCGCAAAGAAATCCCGCATAAGCGGCAATCCTGATTTGAAAAAAGTTTCCACCAGTTATGCGGAGCGGTTGAATCTCACGCTACGGATGCACAACCGTCGATTCACGCGCCTCACTAACGCTCACTCAAAGAAGCTGTCTAACCACAAGCACAGCCTAGCAATCTTTTACATGACCTATAATTTTTGCAAAATTCACCAGACGTTGCGATGCACGCCAGCGATGGAGGCCGGGGTCACAGACCACGTTTGGGAATTAGAGGATATAATCAGCTTGCTCGACTCCGAATCCGAGAATAAAGCTGCGTGATGTTTATAGAGCGGGCGATGTTCGAGTTTTTTGGAAGCATTATTATCAGGATTGAGACACAAACAGATTGCGGAACGGGCTTTGTTTATCGCAATCGTGACGGCGTTGCACTGATAGCAACAGCGGCGCACGTCATAAATCGAGCGGACATTGATGGCACTCCAATAACGCTATCCAATGACCGCCACCTTCCACCCATATCTTTGTTGAGAAGTGAAAGAACAATTCTCAAAAATTATTCAACGACAACGGGAGACTCTGCGATAATCAGCATTAAGCCTCAAATACTCGCCGACTTCCCGAAGAATGACCTCCCAGTCCTCGGGTGGAATCAAATCATTCCAACTGGCGACCGTATCGGATGGGTGGGGTTTCCCGTCACTCATTTCAACACACTTTGTTTTTTCACTGGGCATATCAGTGCTAGACCCGTGAGCAGCCGCCCCGCTTATCTCGTGGACGGCTCTGGAGTTTGCGGTGTTAGTGGTGGCCCCGCTTTCCGCATGGATTACAGGCAAGTTGAAACCGGGAGCGTTTACATCATCGGAATCATTAGCCAATTTCATCCATTTCAAACTCCGCGCACGCCCGGTGATAAACGGCAAGACTCCTACCCCGGACTCATGCAGGTTGAGAGCTTTGACCAGTTGAGCGGCCTCGTAGCAGAGATAGACAGGCTTAACGGCACGCCTCCACAGCGCACCTTCTTTGGATGATGTAGGATTTTGCATGCCGCCACTATACACCATGTTTTCAAAAACATGCCTATTTCGCTCACTGATTCACTTCAACTCTGAGGCTTCGGGTGACAAACCAATCTTTCTCATCATCCTAGAGCGCAAAGACTTGTTCCTAGAAATTTCATGCCTTCAAACTGATACAGTGCCGAAGTCCACTCCACGGCAACTCAACTGTCTTTTCCAAACTGGTGGCCCGAGTGGGGGTCGAACCCACACATCTTTAGAGGATACTGGATTTTGAGTCCAGCGCGTCTGCCAATTCCGCCATCGGGCCGGGAGAAAATATGGCGTCCCCTTGGGGATTCGAACCCCAGTCGCCAGGATGAAAACCTGGTGTCCTAGGCCGGGCTAGACGAAGGGGACGTGTGCAAGAGTTGAGGAGATATAATAACACCACCCCGTCTGGCAAGGCGAAAGGAACACCAGCCCTCAAACTCTTACTTCGGCACCAGCTCGCTCGTCAGCGAAATCTCTTCCTGCAGCTCGGCGATGCTCGCGGCGATTTTCCCTTTCGAGAATTCATTGACCGGTACGCCGGGGACGACCGACCATTTCTTCCCGTCGCTGCGGATGGGCATCGAGGCGATGATGCCTTTGGGAATGCCGTAAGAGCCGTCCGAGCATACGGCGACGCTGAACCAGTCGCCCGCAGGGGTCGGGTTGACGAGCGAGCGCACCGTGTCAATCGCGGCATTGGCGGCGGAAGCGGCCGAGGACGCGCCGCGGGCCTTGATGATGGCCGCGCCGCGCTGTTGAACCGAAGGAATGAACGTGCCCTTGAGCCATTCTTCGTGGCCGATGACGTCGTTCGCGGGCTGGCCGTTGATTTTCGCGTTGTAGAAATCAGGGTACTGCGTCGAGGAATGGTTGCCCCAGATGCACAGGTTGGTCACGCGGCTCACCGGCACGCTGGCTTTTTGCGCGAGCTGGGCCTTGGCACGGTTTTCATCGAGGCGCGTCATCGCGAACCAGCGGTCCGCGGGCACGCCGGCGGCGTTGCGCATCGCGATGTAGCAATTGGTGTTGCACGGGTTGCCGACGACCAGCACGCGCACGTCCGCTGCGGCGTTTTTGGCGATGGCCTGGCCCTGGCCGACGAAAATTTTGCCGTTGATGCCGAGGAGTTCCTTGCGCTCCATCCCGGCCTTGCGCGGCACGCTGCCTACGAGCAACGCCCAGTTCACATTCTTAAAGCCCTCGTTGAGGTCGGCCGTCTGCACGACTTCCGTCAGCAACGGGAACGCGCAGTCGTCGAGTTCCATCACGACGCCCTTCAGTGGTTCGAGGCCGGGCGGGATCTCAATCAAGTTGAGCGCCACCGGTTGGTCGGGGCCGAAGACGGCGCCGGAGGCGATGCGGAACAGGAGGGCGTAGCCGATCTGGCCGGCTGCGCCGGTGACGGCGACTCGAATGGGTTGTTTCATGAGGAACTCAAAATTTATGGGTTATGACTCAAGATGTAAAACACGATTTATTTCGCCGCGGCGACGGGCGTCAGCGCCTGCAAGGCTTCATGGGCTTTGCGCACCAGGCGCTCAGTGGTCGGCCAGTCAATGCAGGCATCGGTAATGGAGACGCCGGGGCGCAGCGCGGCGCCGCGTTTCGGCTCGGGCTGGTTGCCGGCGTGGAGGTTGCTTTCCAGCATCGCGCCGATGAGGCACGCGCGCCCGCCGGTGCGCTGGGCGAGCACGTCCTGGAACACCGCGGGCTGGCGGTCGTGCTTTTTGCCGCTGTTGTCGTGCGAGCAATCCACCATGATGGGCGTGGGCAGGCCGGCGGTGTGCAAAAGTTTTTCCGCGGCGGCGACGTGCTCCGTGCCGTAATTGGGCCCATTCGAGCCTCCGCGCAGGACGAGGTGGCAGTTCGGGTTGCCGCGCGTGGTCACGGCGGAGGCCCGGCCGTCTTCGTTGATGCCGAGGAAAGTCTGCGGCGAGCGCGCCGCCTTGATGGCGTTGATGGCCGTCTGGACGGAGCCGTCGGTGCCGTTCTTGAAACCCATCGGCATCGAGAGGCCGGAAGCCATCTGGCGGTGCGTTTGCGATTCCGTAGTGCGCGCGCCAATGGCCGACCAGCAAATCAAGTCGGCAATATACTGTGGCGTAATCGGATCGAGCAGCTCGGTCGCCGTGGGCAGGCCGAGGTCGATCACTGTGCGGAGGAATTCGCGCGCGATTTTCAGGCCGGCAGGAATATCGCATGTGTCATCAAGGTGCGGGTCCATGATGAGACCCTTCCAGCCGGTGGTCGTGCGCGGTTTCTCAAAATAGACGCGCATGACGAGCAGCAGACGGTCGGAGACTTCGCGGCTGAGTGCGGCGAGCTTTTCCGCGTATTCGCGCCCGGCGGCCACGTCGTGGATGGAGCATGGGCCGACGACGAGCAGCCAGCGTGGGTCGTCGCCAAAGATGATGCGGTGGATGGCCTCGCGGCTGGCGGCGACGAACCGGGCCTGGGCGTCCGTGCGCGGGGCGCTGGCCAGCAGTTCGTGCGGCGTGGGCAGCGCACGATTCGAGGAAATGTTGATGTCGGTGACTTTGGGCACGGGAAAAATGGAAAAAGGCGCCAGCGCGGAGGCATGCCGCAGGGCCGGCGAGGCTTGGGGTAAAGCGGGCCAATGAATCAAATTTGCGTGCGCGCGGCAAGAACAGAAGGTATAGAGTATCCCACCTATGGCGGAAACTTATGTGTTTTATCATCTGACGCGGCCCGCGGCAGTCTTGCGCGCCACGGGGCCGGATGCCTTCGCATTTTTGCAAAGCCAGTTCTCGAACGACCTGAAAAATCCCGGCATCGAGTTGTCCGTGACCTATGGATTGTGGCTCGACCACAAGGGTAAAATCCAGGCCGATAGTTTTGTCCTTGAGAAAACTCACGAGAATTTTCTTCTGCTCAGTTACGATTGCCCCGCCACCCTTTTGCGCGGGCAGCTCGAATCGCGTCTCGTGGCCGATGAAGTGACGCTGGCCGACGAGACGGAAAAATTTTGCCTGCTGCATCTGTGGCCTGCGGAGCCGGACGCCGATTTATCTGAACTGGTTGACCGCGTCGCGGACCCGGCAGTTTGCGAATCTTGGATGGGTCGGCGGCCGTCGTCGTTCGGTTCATGGGATATATTAGTGCCACCCGCCGCGGCGGAAAAAATCATCGCCGAGTTAAGCAGTCTCGGCGCCGCGGCATGTTCGGCAGAAGACTTGCATGGCCTGCGCGTCGTCGCGGGGGTTCCGGCCGTGCCGCAGGATGCCGGGCCGGGTGATTTACCGCAGGAGGCGCGGTTGGAAGGCGCCGCGGTCTCGTTTGAGAAGGGTTGCTTCGTCGGCCAGGAAATCATGTCGCGCCTACACTCGCAGGGGCATGTGAACCGCGGTTTGTGGCAGGTGGCGTGGGAGTTTCCGCAGCAATGGCCGTCGGCGACCGAGCCGGTGCCATTGTTTGCCGGTGAAGTGCCGGCGGGCGAATTGCGCAGCCGGGTCACCAAGGACGGCGAGAGCATCGGGCTGGCCATGCTCAAACAACGGGCAGTGGCCGGGCTCAAGTCTTTGAGTTTTTCGCCCAACGGCCCCAAAGCCGTGCTGTTGGTCCGGGACTTGACCGCCGGTTGACTCACTGCGAGCGGGCTTGAATTTTACGTAATGCTGCGGTAACCCTTGCCGTGCTAAATTAACCCTCCCATGAAACCGTCCCCTACGTCCTCCACCTTCCTCGTTCTCGCCGGCATTGGCTTGCTGGCTTCCACCACCTTTGCCCAAACCGCGCCGTCGGCAGCTGCGGCCGCCCCCGCCGCCAAGCCTTACAAAATTCTCGCGACCACGCAGATTCCCGCCGCGGGCGGGATTGACTATGTCACGGCGGACAGCGTCAACCGCCGCGTCTATGTCGCCTGCGGAAACGTGGTCAGTGTGTTTGACCTCGACACCTTCAAGCTGGCGGGCAGTTTGCCCAATGCATCCGGGCATGGCGCCGCGCTCGACCCGGAAAACCACACCGGCCTTGTCTCCGGCAACCCGGCGGTCTTTTTTAATACCCAGACTCTCGAGCCGATTAAAACGATACCGGCGGCAGGAGCGGACGGCTATCTCTTCGATGCTCCGACCCACCATTTTTTTATTCTCAGCCACCGCGCGCCCAACCTCCGCGTCATTGACTCCAAGGACGGCTCGGTCGTTGGCACGGTTGACGCCATTGGCCGCGACGGCTCCAACGCCGCCGTCGAGCAAGGCGCCACGGATGGCGAGGGCCATCTCTATTTTGATTGTGAAGACCAGGGCTCCATCGCCGTGGTGGATGCCAAGACCCTCCAGGTGACCGCGCATTACGACTTGGGCGAAAAAGGCGCCGGGGACGCCGGTTTGGCCATCGACGCCAAGAACCATATCCTCTTTGCGATGTGCCGTGGAGCGCAGGGAGGCGGGCCGACTTGCGTCATCCTCAGCGCCACTGATGGCAAAATTATCACCACCTTGCCGCTCGCCGGCAGCTCGGATGGCGGTGGTTTCAATCCCGATACCATGGAAGCTTTCAGTTCTCACGGCAATGGCACGCTTTCCATCATCAAGGAAAACAGCCCGACCGATTTTGTTTTGGAAGACACGGTAACCACCAAATCGGGCGCCAAGACCTGCACTTTGGACGCCAAGACGGGCCACATCGTTGTCATTACCACCGAAGCTGTGCCGACGCCCCCGGCCCCGGCCGCCAGTTCCGCGGCGGCGGCGTCCTCGGCCGCTCCGGCAGCTTCCGCTCCGGCGCCCGCGATGGCCTCCGCCACGCCGGCGGCTTCGGCGGGTTCTGCCCAAGTCGCGGCGGCCGCACCGGCGGATTCAGCGGGTCGTGGCGGCCGTGGTGGTCGTGGCGGCCCCAGGGGTCCGCGGCTGCTGGATGTCATTTTTATCGGACACTAAATAGTTTTCCTCCGACAAAACGAACGGCGTACTGGAAACAGTGCGCCGTTTTTTTTGTCCCAAATTAAGAAACTACTTTCGGCGGCCCGGCCAACTCTTCTGGCGCTGCCAAAAGGCATCCGTGCGCCCGCCGTAATAAGAATCGAGCACCTTGTCCATGACGCGGGATGTGCGCGCGGCGGACTCGCCGGTGCTGGGGCATTTTCCGCGCCCGCGCAATTCGTCCACCACGGTTTGGATGAGCGGCTGAGCCACATGCTCAGGCGGTGTGAAGGGAAATTCCTGAATTTTGCCATCGGCCGTTTCCAGCCGCAGCGGTTCATTGCCGAAAGTTGAGAAAGTCACTCGACCCTCGGTGCCGGTGATGAGGAAAAAATCTTCCGTCTTTGCGACGGTTCCGGCGAAATTCCAAGCTGCCGTGCCGGGTGCGCCCGCAGGCGTGCGGAAGCTCATGGTCAGCGTGTCTTCGACTTCATAAGGCGAGGCAAGGTTGGCGGCGTGGCCGGAAACCCCGTCGAGCGGGCCAAAGAAAAAATCGAGCAGGTCCAGTGTATGCGAGCCGAGGTCGAGGAAAAATCCTCCGCCGGCGTTCTCGGCCTCAAGCCGCCAGGGCAGGCTGCCAGCTTGGGCCGCCGAGTGGCGCGGGTCGGTGAATTGATAATGCACGTGGGTGACGCGGCCCAAGGCGCTTTCAATCAATTCCCTGGCCTTCAAGAAACGCGGTTGCGCGCGGCGGTAGTAGGCGACAAAGAGCGGCAATTTCATCTGCGCAAATGCGGCGAGCATCTCCTCGCACTCGGTGGCGTTGCGCGCCATCGGTTTTTCCACATGGCACGGTTTGCCCGCGGTGGCCACGCGCCGAGCGTATTCGAGGTGCGAGCCGGGCGGTGTGGCGATGTAAACGGCGTCCACCTCGGGGTCGCGGATAAGCGCATCGGCATCCGCGCACCATTTTGGCACGCCATGGCGGTGAGCGTAATCCTCGGCGAGCTTCGCCTGCCGGCGCATCACCGCGACCAGCTTCGACCCGGCGGATTTTTGAAAACCCGGCCCGCTTTTGACCTCGGTCACTTCACCGCAACCAAGGATGCCCCAGCGGATAATGTCGCGCGGTTTCCACGCGGATGAAGCGGCAGCCATGCGCGCAGGCTAGGCTAGGGCAGGGGCGGGCGGCAAAAGAAATATTTATTTCACTTTGGCGCGGGTTGCGCGGATGCGGAGGTCAGCCAGTGCCGGCGGGACAATTCCATTTGCAGCGATGGGTTGTCAGCCGAGAGGGGTGGCAGCCAGTCGCCGAGGTCCTGGCGCGTCCAATAAGCGCCGGTGGGGTTGTCCAACGGCGCGAAGCTGTATTTATAAAGCCGGGCGCGGATAAAGTGCGGCGGCTTGTCGGGGAACGGATTGTCCGCAAACAAACTCAACGTGCCCGCGTCATTGTGCAGGAGTTTCCACACGACATTGATGGTGAAGGGGTATTGATTCGGCGTGGCCATCGCGGCGAACCACATCTGCCAGTCGAGACGCAATTGATAGGGCGCGACTTGCGGCGGGCGCTCCATGACATCCACCGGCAGGCCGATATAGGGATAGGCCTTCCACACGGTATGTTCGTCGAGCACCGCAGCGGCAGTGCCTTCGAAGACGACGTTGAGGCGCTCTTTGCCGACAGAACCGAACGCGCCGTAGGTGTTGACCAGGCCGAGGGGGTCGAAAGCGTTGTTCATCAACTGCCGCGGCGAGGCGAGGTTCACCACGACCGGGATGCTCAGCAGGGCCACGATTCCGGCATAAATCCACGCCGCCCATTTCATGGTGCGCGAAGGCTGCGCGAGGGCCGCCGCCTCTTCCGCGTGGCGGACGAGCACATGGGGCAAAACTCGGCGCCAGAACGAGTCATCAAAGCACGCCAGCGCCGGGACGATGGTGAGCCAGTTGAGAAACGAGAGATTCCCGCTCAAGACGAGCGTGAGTTGAAAGAGGATGATGACTGAACCGGCGATGTGCCGCGCCAGCCGCGGCCAAAACACAAACCACGGCGCGATGAGTTCCGCGAAATGGTTGAGGCCCACCCCCAGTCGCAGGACAAACGGCGGCAGAAAATGGAACCACCGGCTCAGGCCGTTCGGGATGGGCTGTGTCTCAAAATGATAATAGAGCGCCGTGTAGTCGCGCCACACCGGGTCGCCGCGTAATTTGATGAGACCCGCACCGAGCATGATGCGGAAGATCAACCAGCGATAAAGCCAGATCGTCACCACCGGCGGTGCGCGGCGCGGGAACGGGCGCGGATCCAGCAGCGGACATAAAAAAACCGCCAGAAATCCGGTTTCCAGCAGCTGGATTTCCCAGCCATAGCCATACCATTCCAGGCCGAGGTGGACGAACGACATGTACCACGCCCACAGCGTCAGCATTATCAGCGCGTTGGCGTATCCGGCCACGACCACGCAGGAAAGTGCGAAGCCCGCCCAGGCCGTCTCTTGCAGCATGGCGTCCGAGTGGTTGAACCAGAACAGCGACGGGTATTGAAAAAACGAGCCGGCCGTTTTGCCTTCGCTCGCAATTTGGTCCGCGATTGGAGCCAGCGGCGTCAGCCCCTCTGCGCCGATCAGCGGGATGATTTGCTTTGCTGCAACGAGAAACGCGATGGCGTACACCGCGCCCAACAGCCGAAGTAGCACAAAGCGCGTCAGCCAGTAGGTGGTCGGCGGCGATGGCTGGTTCGCCGTCCTGACCGCGATTTTTTTAATAAAAGGCAGCATCGCAAACCCATTGGGGCCTAAAAGCACATGATAGCGGCCCTGATTCATGAGTCCACGGCAATTGGTGGCGCTCATGGCACTGGTTGCTCCGCGATCTTCCGACCACCAATCAATCGGTTGATTAATTTTACGATTCATCGGTTTGTTCGAGTGCGCAATTCAATTTTCACCCATGAAATTGGATGGCCTTCAGCGCTCAACAATCATCTCAAGGCATTTGCGTGACTTCGATATTTTCAAAACAAACGGTTTTAAGCTAAGCTTTTACAGACAGAAATTAATTGTAGGCTGAGCAGTTCACCCCAATTTTCAAAAAATTAATTGTGACACGATTGTTATGATTTTCACTAAAAATATCTTGCGCGAGCGTCTAAAACTTTCTGGGATGAGCATAGGTAAGGACGTCGCCCGCTCAACACGATGTTCTTTTATCAACGGCCTTCGACCATCAATCGATCCTGCCATGAAACTCGCGCAGCCAATTTTAATGGGACTGTTTTGCGTCGTGGCCGGGCCGCGCAAGTTGAAGAACATTTTGTCGCGAGCGGGGAATGGCCCGTGGCCTCTGGCCAAAAAAACCGTTCGTCGATTGACCGCTTTCGCCGTGGCCGGATTTATTTTTACAGCCGTGGCCAGCCGCGCCCAGGCCCAGAGCACGGACTACCTTTATTACAGCAACGACATGGCTTATGATGCCGTGAGCGGTAATTGGTATGCGACGAATCAGACCGACCCCGATACCGGCGGGTGGCTTTACTGCGGTAATGGCGGTGATATGGGAGACTTGTTGGAGAGCGGCGATAATTTTACCACTTATGATGTTGATGGCACGGAGTATGCCCAGGATACTTACACCGGCGACTGGTACGTCTGGAATCCATCCGAATGGGACGATGTTTGGGCCGTTTCAGGAGGCTGGGATTCAACCTCGGAACCGGATCTTGGCGGCGGCGGTGGTGGGGGCCCACCTCCGCCGGATAATGATTTTCCCGGAACCAGCTATGGCACCAGCAATGCGGAATTTGGCGGATCGCTCACCATCGACTCCGGTTTGAGCGTCATCGGTTCATTGTCCGCCGACACGCTCAATATAACCAACGATTTGCATGTTATCGGGCTGTACCAAGGCACGCCCATTGGCAACCAGACCAATTACACCATCGATGGCGGCTTGGAGTTATGGTCGGGCTATAATCCGGTAGTGATTTCGTCCTGGGGTGCGGCCAATTCCTGGTTCCATACGGGGATTGACTTCGGCGACCTGACCTACACCAGCACGGATACGCCGGCTTTCAATATCAGTCAGCACACGGACGGCACCTTTTTTTACCCCACCATCAATTTCACTGGCTACGACGGCAACACTACCTGGGTCTGGCGGCAAAATGGCTGGAGCGCGAAGTCCAACTCCACGCTCCTGGTGCAGCAGATGCAACTGTCCGGGAACGGCAACCTCACGCTCTCGGGTTCCTCCAGCAACCACACTTTGCAAATCACCCCCGCCGGCGGGAACATCACTTTGGCCACTTCCACCGCACATCTGCGCGCTACCGCGGCCTCCTCCAATTATTTCACCCTCGTCACCGGCAATGCGACGGTCGTCTTCACCAATGCGACGAGCAACACGACGCAAAATATCACTTCCTCCAATGTTGCTTCGGCCTACACCAGCGGGATGCAAAGCTTTGGCTTCGGCGCAAACATCACCATGCCCGGCTTGCGGTCATTCGCTTTTGGCAACAGTTTGGATGCCGCGTATTTTGGCTCCATTGTGCTCGGGGATTCGAACGTCCCGGTAACGGGCTTGGGCTCCGGAAATGTCACTTCCTGGGAACCGGCGGATCCGCTCTTCATCGTTGGCAATGGCGCTAGTGCTGATCCCCTCACGATTTATAAAAACGGCAATGCAATTTTCGGGGACGGCCTGACCGTCAACGGCAATGTTACCCTGAGCGGCAATACCACCACGTTTTCCGGCTACGTTACCCTTGGTGCGGCAGGTAACAAGACGGTCAACCTGTCGTCCGCCAAGGGCGACATTCCCCTCATCAGCAATTAAACCATTCCTCCACGCATAAATTCTTTCCCATAAACTAACCAACTCATTTTTTACCCAATCCGCCATGAAAACCACCACATTTCTCCCGCGCTTTTTCGGCCTGCTGTTGCTGGGCTTCTTCGTCTTGGCCAGCCCTCGGCTCAACGCCCAGGATTTCATTTCAGATCCCAACAATGTTTTTTCCGGCACCTCCTATTTTGAAAGCGATGCTGAAGTCAACGGCAACGTCTGGGTGGATGACAATCTGAATGTCAGCCAGACGCTGTCCGTCGGCGATTCCGTTAATATAACCAACAACTTGAATGTCGGAAATGTTTACGCCAACAATGTGTATGGCAATTACGCGACTTCGTTCGCCATCACCGGAAACTTTGAACTGACCTCCGGCTTTTCGCCGGGCATGTCCGAGTCCTGGGGCGTGGCCAATTCCTGGCTGCACAGCAGCCTGGACCTGGGCGACCTGACCTATACGAGCACCGACACCCCGGCCTTCAATATCAGCCAGAACAAGAGCGGCTCCTATTATTACCCCACCATTTATTTTACCGGGTACGACGGCAACACCACCTGGGTCTGGCAGCAAAACGGGCTCGCCGCCATGTCCAATTCCTCGGTGCTGGAAACCCAGATGACCCTGGCCAACAGCGGCAATCTCACGATTAACAATCCCACCAGTGGCCACAACCTGACGTTTGAACCGCAGAATGGCAATATCGCCCTGAATAATACCAACGGCACGCTGACGGTTAGCGACGGCAATTCCAGCACCATTTCGATCAATGTCACCGGCCAGTCTCTCACGTTCTTTAACGCGACGGCCAACAGTTCAGCCAGCATCACCCCGGTGACCGCTTCCGCCTTGTTTAGCACCTACAATTCCGCAGGGGCGTTGGGGATTGGTGGCAGCGCCACCGGCAGCCACGCCTTGGCCATCGGCAACGGCACGGTCGCTTCCGGCGCCGGCAGCTTCGCCATCGGCAGCAATGTCACCGCGGCTTATTTCAATTCCATCGTGGTGGGCCAGTGGAACGCCGCAATTTCGGGTTCAGGTTCCGGCAATACCACCTGGGTCTCCACCGACCCGCTCTTCGTTATCGGCAACGGCACGAGCTCGGGCAATCTCTCCAACGCGCTGGTCATGCTGAAAAACGGCAATACCACGCTCAACGGCAACCTGACTGTCAATGGCAACGCGACCTTCAACGGCACGTCCACCACCCTTACCAACACCGTGAACTTCACGGGCAATGTGTCGGTGGAACCTCAAGGCGATATCCTCATGGGCACCTTCGGCGACTGATTGTCCCTTTGCCCGCGCTTTTCCCGCTCAATTTCCCCCAACTTTTTTCGCGTCATCGTAAACCCCATGCGCCGCGACCATCCACTTCTCCTTGGCGGACTCGTCACTTTGCTCTGCGCCTCGGCTTGGGTCTGGGCTGACCCGCCCCCGGCTTGGTGGAGCGACACCACCAATGGCACCGCCATCATCAACTCCAGCGCCACGCCGAACAACTATGGGGTGCTCAACCTTGGGCAGCTCAAATACACCGCCTCCCAGGCGGGCAATTATTTAAACCAGTATTTTTCGGCGGTCGGCGGCGCCGGGTCGAACGTTACCGCTCTCGTGGCCAACTTCACTGCCAACACCAGCACCAATTTTGCCCCCGCCACCATCGGCCAGCTTGAGTATGTCGCCAAGCCCTTTTACGACCGGTTGAATTTCCTCGGCTTCAACACCAAGGCCAGCCTCGAAGCGAATGGCTATACGGATGCTTTTTGGACCAACGACACTACGCCGCCCTATTACCCCTGGCATACGATTCCACCCGGCCCAGGGCAGACGGGTTACAACGCCACCACTTATAACAACTGGCTCAATCAACGGCTTGACCTCGCCAACCTCGGCCAGCTCAAGATGGCCTTCTCCTTCGACCTGTCCACTTATCACGCCGCTAACAATAACCTGCTGGGCTTTTACGTCTGGGCTGGTTCGTTCGGGCTAAACATCACCGACGCCAATTTGTCCAATGAATCCAACAGCACCCTCGGCGACAATGTCACCTATTGGACCAAATTTGTGGCCGGCGAGAATCCCACGGAATACATCTACGCCGCCAACATCGCCGCCAACCTGGCTTTGACTGTCACCCAGGGCAGCCCCCAGTCCGGCAATGCCGGCAGCACGCTCAGCCAATCCATCATTGCCCACCTGGCCAAGAATGTTTCAGGCACCATCAGCAATGTGACTGGCGCTCCCATCCACTATGTGGTCCTCCCCGGCGACGGCCACGTCTCCATCAGCGGCGTCAACAGCACCTCGGGGACGTTGGTCACGGACTCCAACGGCAACATCTCCATGAATTACACCATGGGCAACACCAGCGCCACGCAATGGATCCACTTCACCGCCCCCAGCACCAACCTGTTTGCCGATGCCAGCTTTTTCCTCACCCAAAACGGCAGCGGCAGCAGCGGCAGCAGCGGCAATATTACACAAGGAGTCGGCAATTACGCTGCCAACGGCACTTATCTCGGAACGGGCAGCCTGGCCGGCATCCAGGTCGATCCGTTTACCAACGGGGCCGTGCCGTATAATCTTCAATTACAATTTGACCCGGACGATGTCACCAGTGTCAGCCTGGGCTGGGCCTCCGCCGGCTATAATGCCAATATCACCTATCAATTGGAACGCAAAGTCGGGATAGACGGAACCTGGGAAGCCCTCGATAGTTTTGCCGGCAATGTCTTCGACCCCACCTTTACGGCTAACGACACCATCCCCTATGGAGGATACCGGTATTTCTATCAAGTCGAGGCCTATAATGGGTCCACCCTCATCGGCACGAGCAATGCCGTGGCCTATAATGTGCCGTTGATTCAATCCATCGACTTCCGCTGCGCGGAGTGGTTTTATGATGAAGGAGACGCAGCCTTTGCCTGGTATGCTCCTCCAGATTACTATGATTGGGACGCCGATGTAAGTGATGATTGGGTAGATGGTGGTTGGAATCATTATTACCCGCCGGAGCTCGGAGATGTTGATGCGAGGTTTAACAATGCTTTCTGGGGGTATCCTTATTATTTTGGTTACAGCGTCGATGAATACCGCCTGAGCTATCTGCCGACGGATGTGAACACGACGGTCAATTGGTATGTTGGGTTTATCCCCTGGGAGTATGATGAGGGCGCCTATATTATTGGTCCAAGCAACATGACGATTACGACCGCGACGTCCAATATAACTATTGGTGGTAATGTAACTGACAGCTTAACTTTGGACTCCACGGACAGCACCCTCAATCCCGATTTAAATTTCGGAGAGGACGGCACGGCGTTCGCAATGCTGGAGCCGTTTCCCACCGTTTTCGACGCCTACGGCCCCGTCAGCCAAGCCGAGCTGGGCGGAACCATCCAGTTTGGCGGCGGAGTTTTGTCGCCGCTATTCATTCCGAATTTGAACGAACAGACATATTATTTTCTCACGGACTATCCCTACGACCATGTGATTGTTTCCTGGAATGGAACGGATGCCGGCGCGCTTCAATTATGGGGCACGCATTCCGATGACGGAACATTTGGGCCTCTGGCCAATGGGGAGGAAATAGATGATCGGCAATACGATTTCTCTGTTCCAGATGGTGTCAATTATACCGAGAACACCATCTACGCCTATGCCCCCTCGGCGGTCGAAGGGGATACTTTCAATATCACCGTTGATTACTACGCGGTCGGCAACCTGAGCTTGGGCAGCAAGACCTTCACCATCCAAAAGGCCGTGTCTCCAGGCGCATTCTCCTCTGCGAATGAGGAAGTTGCCGGCGCGGAATACCGCAAGGTTGCCCTCAACGGCCGCCCGCTGCCCGATGGCAAGCCGCAGACGGCCAGCGAGTCCGACCAGCAGGACGAGGAGACCTTTGTGGACGCGTTGACACTCGGACTCCGACACAGTGTATCCGATGTTTATGAAAAAATTCCCGGAACGGATCTGCCCTTGACGGTGAACCGCGTTTACAATGAGGAAACCTGGTCTTCCCGCCGCGGGCTGCGGCCCCACGAACGTCCGGACGAGCCTTTTGGCCCGGGCTGGCAATCCAACCTCGTGGCTTCTTTGCGCTGGGAATCGGCCAGCAACAGCCCCTATCCCAATATTTATGCCAGCGATGAAAATGGCAATGAATACCACTTCCTCGGGGTCTGGAACGCCACCGGCAATTTTTGCACCTTTGTCCCTTACCCGACGGGCAAGCACGAGAAAAATCCTTACTTGGCCACTTTGGCCATGACTTCGGCGTTGAGCGGCAATGAAACCATTGCGAATGCCACCCTTACCTTGACCAAAAAATTCGGCACCACCGTGACTTACGAACACGCGGATTTGGACGGGGTTTACAGCAACATCCCGATGGATCGGGTGCTGCCAGGCAGTGGTGCGTTTTCCTATTCCTATTTCCGCGCCACCACGGCGACGGGGCTCGCTGGCGTCGGAAATCTGACCTATGCCTACGCGGCCAATGACACGCTAGTGCCCGAGACCATCACCGGCACCGGCGGCAATGACACCACCGCTGCCGGCAATATGACCATTTACATCCAGCAGGATGAAAACGGCCTGGTCAGAAAAGTCTGGGACAGCGACCAAGACCTCACGCAATATAATTACACCAAGACTGCCGACCCGGTCGGCTCCGGCAACTTTTATGAACTGACGAGTGTGACCGACGCGATGAACGTTACCTCTAATTACACCTATAACATCACCACCGAAGATGATTCGACCCCCGGGCCGAGCGGGGATCCCGGCGGCGATTTTTACCATCTCAATCTGAGTCAAATCAAAGATCAGAATGCCAATACCTACCATTTCAACTACCAGTATAGTTACACCGGTAACTTGTCTGACAGTCATCCCATTGGCTTCGTCAGCTTCAACAATTATGGGAATTATTATTTCACCCCGGGACGACCACTCATGGTGGCAAATATTTCCCTGACGAATGGCAATACGACCATCCCGTTGGGCCAATTCGAGAATGATTCTTACATTGAAGTCGGCTTCGGCAATACCGGAGCGCTCCTCAACTCGGGCTGGCGGCGACACACCGTGGTGACCGACGCCGACGGCCACGTCACCGATTACAACTGGTCGAATCCTTCGGTGATGCTGCAGGATGTTCCATCGGTTATCGCCGCCGAGTCGCCCGGTTCGGTGGACGAATTGGTCGCCTGGGGGAACTTGACCTTGACTTACAAGGATGGCAATACGACCCTCGGCAACGAGTCCTACGAGTTCGACTCCGCGGCGGGAATGGCGCTCATGTCCGCCACCGATTTCAGCGGACACACGACGACGTTCACCCATGCTGATAGCTGGAATGTGCCAGCGGCCTACGTCCACACCCTGCCCGGGGTATATGACACTTCGAGCAACGGCTTTTTCGGCTACTTCGATGACCCGACCTCCCAGACGCGCACCGTTACCATCAACGGCACCGCGACAAACATCACCAAGACATTCACCTACGTTTATAATACGCGCCAGATGAGTGATATCATGGACGAGAACGGCCACGCGACGCACTACGATTTCGATGGGTTTGACAATCGCCTGACCGAGATCCATGCCGACGGCGAATACAGCTATTTTGAGGATTCCTACTCCAACGTCACCTCCGAAACAGATTACGCCTACGGCAACACGACGTTCCCGGGGGTGGTGACCGATAAAACTGTCCGCGATGTCAACTTTTCCTCATACTATACCGACTATCCCGATGACCCGGGTTGGGTGCAGGATATGGAGGTCAGTTACGACCTGGACTCCCTCGGTCGGGTGTCTGCCCAGCACGTGGATCCGTCCGGCTTAAACCTCACCACTTCCTACACTTACTCAACCGGTGGCGACAAGCTGAGCGAGACCGACCCGAACGGCCATATCACTTACTTCAACTACGATCACCGCCACCGGCTGACCTCGGTGATTTATCCGGATAATTCGACCCGCAGTTACACCTACGACGGCCGCGGCAACGTCCTGACGGAGACCGATGAGCTGGGCCACGAAACCACCAAGACCTACGACCCGCTCAACCGGGTGCTGTCGGTGACCCGGGTCATGGATGGCACGAACGAAATCAGCAGCTTGGGCAATCTGACCACGAGCTACACCTACAGCAACACCGGCGCGCGCCTGAGCGTCACCGACCCGAACGGCGGCAACGCCACCTATTCGTACGACGGCCTCAACCGCCTCACCGAGCTGACCACGCCGTCGGTGGGCATCGGCTTCAACGCCACCGGGGGCAATGCGACTTCGAGCACCGCCTTGCACACCTATTACTATTACAACGGCACCAATCCCGGCGGCAACGCGTTCGATTCCAGTTCTTTCAAGCCTACCAGCACCGTGGACCCGCGCGGCTACACCACGACCGTCGCTTACGATGAGCGCTACCTCCCCGTCGCGCAGAGCGTGCAGTTCGCCACCTCCGGCAACAAATACGCCGTGTCCAAGAAGTCTTATGACCCGGTGGGCAATTTGCTTTCCGTCTCCGTAAGCGCGGATGGCAGCGGCACCATCGGCAGCCTCGGGGGCAACGTGGAAACAACCTCGTATGAGTACGATGCCCTCAACCGCCTCACCCAAACCACTTTCACCGACAACACCACCGTCTCCACCGCCTATACTTCCACCGGCTTTGCCTACCAGTCCACCGACGAATTGGGCCGCGTCAGCCAAAAACAGTTCGATGCCGCCGGTCGCCTCGTGGCGGCGACTTCCCCCGATCCCGTGACGGGCGCCATTACCTCCAATTCTTCCGTCACGCAGACGCAATATGACGCCAATGGCAACGCCGTGCAGGTCATTGACCCCTTGGGCCACGTTTCGGAGTTTGTTTACGATGAGCGGAATCGGAAAATCGCCTCCATTGCGCCGGAGGTGGAGGACTGGAGCACTTCCGCCAACGGAACCTTTGTCAGCCCGACGGTGCTGACCGCCTACGACGCTGCGGGCAACCCAACCTCCGTCACCGACGCGCGCGGGAATACCACGGTGACCCTCTATGACGACGCCAATCGCCCGACCTACACCTTCACGCCCACAGTGAGTTACATGGCTGCCAATGGGACGATGATCTCCGGGCACCATCTGGTCACCGGCCGGGCCTACGACCAAAACGGCAACGTGCTTTCCGTGCATCAGGGCACGGCCTCGTCAGCTGCGGCTTCGAGCGCCACCTTCGACCGGATTTCCGCGAACAACACCTACGACGCCCTCAACCGCCTCCTGACGACCACCGACGCCGCCGGCATCATCGTCAAAAATTTCTACGACGAAGCCGGCAACCGCGTGGCGCTGGTGGACGGGCTAAGCCACGCCAACACCTTCACCTACGATGGCCTCGACCGATTGCTGACTACGGTTTACCCGGGCAGTCTCACTACGACCTTCACTTACAACGCCCTGAACAAACTCAGCCGGACGGATGCGCTGGGTCACATCACCAACTACACCTACGATTCGCGCAACCGGCAGACGGGCGTGTCTTATACTGGCAGCCTTCAGTCCATCAATCTCTGGGGCGTCACAAGTTACGGCACCGAAGGGCGCGCGCTTCATTACGACAACGCCGGCGAACTCATTGCCGTCGCCGAAAATTATGCCAACAATTCAACGGTGAGCAACGTGGCCTACGCCTACGATGGCCTCGGGCGCATGCTGGCGGAGAATGAGGGCGCGGTTTTCAACGGCACCTTCAGCGCCAACACGTTTGGCTCCCTGCTGGGGAACCTCTCCTCCAATCTCTCGAACGGCTTCACCAACACCTACACCTACGACGCCGCGAGCAACCGGCTCACTGCCACCTACGGCTACGGGCGCAGCGATGCGCACACCCTCACCTCCACCTACGACAACCTCAACCGCCTCGATACCCTGGTGGATGGCGCCGACCGCCAGACGACCTACCGTTACGACGCCGCCGGCAACCGCGTCCGCCTCATCCAGGGCAATAGCGCCTACATCGACACGACCTTTGACGCCCTCGGCCGGCAGACGGAGATTAAGAACGATACCCCCAACGGCAATTCGACGCTCTATGACTACGATCTGGCCTATGACGAATTTGCCAACCTCAAGGAGCAGGACGAGGCCTATCCCCAGGGCCAGCTCGGCAACCGGACGGTCAAGCTCGCCTACGACAGCGACAACCGTTTGACCTCGGAGGCCCTCGCCGTGGGCACCACCACCTACACCAGCAATTACACTTATGACAACGGCTTCAACCGCACGAACAAGCTGGTGGCCCAAACCATCAGCAACACGACGACCACCCTCGCCAACATCACCTACACTTACCGCAGCGACAACGCGCTGACCAGCTACCACGACTCCGTCACCTCTTTAACCACCAATATCTCCGTCGACAGTAACGGCAATCCGTACGAGATCGGGACCGACTACGGCTTTCATTACGATGCCGAAAATCGGCTCGTGGCAATTGGTCAAAGCACGAACGGTAACGTGACGGACTATTCCGCCAACCTCCCCGCCAGTGCTAATGATAGCTCCCGCAATTACGCCTACGATTACCGCTCGCGGCGCGTCTCCAGTACATATTACGCCTATTCGCCGGACACCGGCAACAGCCAGCTCTTTTCCTTCTCCGGCGGGGAGTCCGTGCGCCGGTATGTGTCCGCCAACTTCACCAATGTATGGAGCGAAAGTTACGCTTCGAGCGCCTTCACCCTGCAAAATGAATACGTCCGCGGCTCCGACTGGGGCGGGGGCGTCGGCGGCGTGCTCTACGCCGTCAATCCGGAGTTTGTGTCCGGCTCCAATCCGCCCACCGCCAAGTATTACCATTATGATGGGCGCGGCGACGTCGTCGCGCAAACGGCCGACACCGGCCAGTTGGTCAGCCAGTCGGCCTACAACGCCTTCGGCGAGCACGAAGCCGCGGGCCAGGGCCTCGCCCCCCGCGCCTGGGGCGCCGAGGAATGGACGCAGTCGCCCGCCACCCCCGCGGCCGTGGACTGGCAGGGCGTCAACCAGGGCGACCTCTTCGCCAACACCAAGAGCGAGGACGCCCCCGGCATCATCAACGAAGGCATGCGCGACTTCCTCATGGGCGCCGACCGCTTCCTCACCAAGGACCCCGCCGGCTTCATCGACGGCCCCAACCTCTACGCCTACGTGCGCCAAAACCCCTGGACCTGTTTCGACGCTCAAGGGCTCTTTTTAGGAACTCCTCTTACTATGGGAGAGTGGTTTGGCGCGTTCGGTTCAGGGGCAGCGCAAGGAGCGGGGGAATATGCCGTTGGCCTGGCGGAATCGCCCTATACCATCGGCAAGGGTGTGGTCAGTGGTTACCAGCAAATCGGCGATCTGGCGGGCGACGCCTTGACCGGTAACACGGGTATTGGCGCAATCGTGCAAAATCCCGGGACGGCTCTTAAGGCTGCCGGGGGCGCGGCGTTGGACACAATGAAGCAGGTTGGTCAGTCCTTCACTACTCCGAAAGGAATTGCGACCAATGTGGGAGGATTCGTTCTTTTAGGTGGTGCCGGAGCAGATGTTGATGCCCCGGCGGATGCTCCCCCGGATGCACCAGGGGCTGCATCGCCCAAGCCCTCAGCTCAACCACCACCAGATGTTCCGGCGACGACGGCACCAGCAGGTACAGAGTCGCTTGGACCTGCACCTGTCACAGACACTCCCCCGGCTCCCGCAGCGGATCCGTCTGTAGGTGTGTCAAACCCGGTTGCTGATGCGCCGGCATCGCCGACGCCACCGGGTGGGTTAACGACCAATTCGCCAGCATCGCCGACGCAGTTAGAGTTGGATTTTGGCCAGTCGCTACCGTGGGAACGGGGTGAATCTGGATTGGTCATCGGTCGTGGCAGCGCCCTGGATCAACCTGGGGCATTAAATCCAGGCGAATTTACATTAAGAAACTGGTTTGATGTCGATCCGATGGAAGCGAACCTGCAAGTAAATCTCGGCAAGCTCCAAGATATTATGGATTTGGGGTTGTCGATTCGAGATGCTTCCGACATGGATGACACAGGAGGGGCTTATCTAAATGCCGAAAGAGGCTTATTGGATTCATCCGGTTGGAATCAGGATCCTGGCCAGTGGACACCACCAACAAACTAATATGGACTTGTGGGACAAATTTGTCGAATTAACTATTCACCACTTTTCATTTTTGGAAAGCGATTTTAAATTTGTACGTAAAACAGCAAAGCACCCATTTGTTTTCTATGAATCAGATAAGATTCAAGTTGGAGTTTATTATGATAAACAATGGAGTCATGAACTCGACTTAAGTATAAGAAAGTCAAGAGATGACCCTGGTAAAACTCGCCCAATTAGTATTGGGGTGCTGATAAAGCTTAATGATGGGCGTGAAAGGGAGCCATATCGTTCCCCATTCCCTAAAAGTGAAAAGGATTTGGAAATTGAAGTTGCGCGTTTGGCGGAATTTCTTAAAAAATATGGCACAAGCATACTTAAGGGGGAGGAGCGAGATTTTGAGCGACGCGATCGCAATGAGAGGAAACTCCAACAGGAGATAAGGGACAGGAGAACAGCCAAAAGAGTAGAACTCCAAAAGGGCCAAACCCCCAAAAAGAGTTAGAGCCAAAAAGGGGTCAGGTTGCCCCTTGTTCCCTTGACGGTAAGGGAGCTTGACGCATTTTCCGGAAATGCCGCGCAAACTGCTGTGGAATATCCCGGGGCGATCTATGATGTGATCAACCGGGGAAATTATCGGATGGATATTTTTAAGACTCTTGGGACGCGCGCGGATTTTCCCATGCCGGCTTGCCATCCGAAGCTCCATCGGGAGCGTAGGATGGCGGAGAGGGAGGGATTCGAACCTATCTGCCGCCTCGAAGCTAAGTCGCTGGAAAACGCGGACTTAGTTGATTGTGAATGGTTTAGAACTGGAAACAGTATGCAGCTAATTTCGCAGAAAAGCAAATAAAAACAGCAGAAATGGCAACCTTCTGGCAACCTAAAATAGGATTTTTTCGCGGCACCATTCGGTGGTTTGTAATTTGCTGACGGCAGAATCATGCATGATGCTGAAATCATTAGCTCGGCGACTTGCGCGAGGCACGAGGTAGCCTCTTTTCAATAAAATTACGCACCTTTAACAGCGACGTGGTCTCCATTTGAGCCAAGGGAAATAGTTTTGCAAACCTCGCGCCAAGGGCATCAGCCCATGAATTCGCATCTACGCTGATTGCCACCAGCAAAGCCGCCTCCATGAGTGTCACCACGTCCCTCTCACTGTCCTCTCCCGCTCGCGCTTCGCTTAACGCCTGACTTAAAAATTCGCGAACAACGGGTATCAGAATTGAGACATGGCGGCGATCTTGGCGTTGGGATTGGTCAAGTTCCGCCACATTCGCCAATTTGGCTTTCAGCAGAGCCACCGGGTTGAGTATCCATAGAAACCTTTCACCTACCTGGACCCGGACGCACATGCGCTCAAAATCTTTGGGCGTGAGGCCCCGCACCGCGTTTAACACCTCCATCGTCCGCCCATCACTGGCGACCAATGCGGCCACGGCCATTTCTCGCGGAGGGAACAAACTCAGCGTCCACCCGGATTTTTCCTGCATCCGTTGCGCGACCTCGCGGTTGCCATACACATCACAATCTTTGCTCAAAAACGGCTGCCATGGCTTCAATTCCGGCAGTTTCTGTGCGTAAAGTTGCGCCCAGAAGTTTACCGCTTGCCCGCCAACCAAGACTGGCCGTGCCTTGTCATCAGGCGCGACAGCTAACGCGGAAAGGAAATCTTCCGGGCGATACTGCGAATTGCTCACGAACGCAGACTAGAAAAAACGCTGCCCCAATCAATCTTAACCGTCTGCATAGTCTTCTTTGAGAAAATGCTGTTTTCCCGCTGGACTTGCCCCGGCGTCGCCAAACGCAAGGCTACGCGCTGCGTGTCATACTTGCGCAGGCGTTCATGGTAGCGCACCCAAGCAGGCCAATCGGCCTTCTTAGGTGGCTTTGGTGTGGCTAACTTTACCATGGCATCAGCAGTAACAGAGATTTTTCACCCCGTCAAGAATGACGCTAGTGGGGGCGGAGAGGCAGCGCCACCACCCGATTCTCAGGCCAGACCGTCAACCCAGAATGTACCGCCGAAGGCACCAAAACGAGGGCCAAATCGCCGGGGCAACGATTGTTTTTGAGAAGATAGGCATTTGCTCTCTCACCATAAAACGGTGGTGGTTAAATTTCGGATGTTATCCTTTCAACATGTTGAGAAACTAACATAAGAAGTTTGCTTTCGATTTCATCCCAAGGCAGGGACAAATCAATGGTCGCTAAACGAATTTGATGACCCTGCAACTCGACTGTCTCGTCAAGGCTTTCCCGAATTGTGGGATAAAGCAGAATGGCCGAAGCATCCCGGTGGGAATCAGAAAGATGTTCCTGCGATCTAAGGTAGGCGTAAATCTGATAGAGGTGAGAAGAATCGAAGACGCAATTTCCCCAACGGGAAGGAATTAAACTTTTGGCGGTGAACTTGGTATCTAAAACCGTCATGTGGCCCGTAGCCTTTTGTTTTAAAATTAAATCCGGCGACATTATAGGCATGTATTTCGATGCCGTTTTCGTGTGCCAACTTAATCGCATTTGCGGTGTGACTGACCATTCGGAAAGATGCTGTTTATAGAAATTGGCAACGAATCGCTCGTAAATACGATAGATTGTCAGAGCATCACGATCCAGCCCAGGGAGTTTGTGAGAACCTTCAGTTTCAGTGGGCATTTGTCTCTGAAGGAGGAGATTACAAATGGCGAGCATAAGGCGGTAATCCGCATCGTTCCGGTCGAATTGCTGACGACGAATCAAATCCAACTTGAGCTCAATCAAATCAATCCCATCCAAGTCGCGCACTAACCGACGCAGTTTGTGCCTGACCTCTTCCGCCCGTACCCGATCAACGCCAAACTGCCCCATCTGTACTAGGCGAGCCAGAGTGCTGCGGACGATCTGGTTTTTAGAGACATTGTGGTTATAGGTCTGGTAGCGGCAGAATGTCTGACCGTTTTCAAAAGCAAGTCGTTTCAAACTTTCAGCAAAATCAATCCTCCCTCGAATGCTGCGAATCAATCTGGCCTCACTTGTATAGCCACGCCCAAGTCCGATGCGCAAACGTTGCTGGACTAAGCCGGCCAATATTGAGGCAAGTAGCGAGTCCAGGGTGGGAGACTTATCGGCCTCGGCATCCCACTGGCATTTGAGCGCTACTTCATTCCAAGCATAAAGCAACATGTACCATAGATTGCGGATAGGGATTCCGGTTTCAGTGACCGAAACTTCTCCGGCAGAATTCTCTATGGCAATCGCATTCATGGAGCCAAAAGTTTTTCGGCAATCTGTTCAGCGCGTTTTGCGTTATCGAACCAATATTCCCTCAATAAAGGAAGAATCTCAGTCTGGACTATTGCTTCATACCATGTGCGATCTAAGCCTTCATAGTTGCCGCCCTTGGGACAAAAGAAACTGTGGCCAATCTGATAATTTTCTCCGAGTAAAGTGTCATTCGCTATCTCCTGATTTAGTGCCGCCATTCTATCTACAATCAAGCCCGCGAGCTTTTCACTCATGCCACGATCAAGCAGCCATTTCCGAAAAAGATCACCCTTATACTGTGGCTTAAGCGACATGAAAGCAAAACGCCGCCGCAGAGCATAGTCCACCATCGCCAAAGATCGGTCGGCTATATTCATCAGGCCGATTAAGTATAGGTTCTTAGGTACGTAAAAACGCGGCTCTTCCTTTTTGTGATAAACGAGAGGCAAAACATTTTCGGGGCCTCTCTTATCTGCTTCTATGAGCATCAACAACTCACCGAATATCTGGCTCAGGTTGCCTCGATTAATCTCATCAATAATGAATACATATTTGCGGTCTGAATCGTCTTTAGCGCGTTGGCAAAAGTCGTAAAAAATTCCGTTTTGCAATCCAAATTTTCCCGCTTGCTCAGGCAATGGGCGGTATCCCCTGATGAAGTCCTCGTAGGAATATGACTGATGAAACTGAACCATTTCGATGCGGCCATCGTCCATCTCTTCCATTAGAGCATAGGCGAGTTTACGTGCAATAAAGTTTTTTCCTACTCCTGGAGGCCCTTGTAAAATCAGATTCTTTTTGGACTGAAGGCGATCTAGCGTCTGTTTAATTTCTGGTTCGGTGAGGAAAATGCCCGAAGCAAGCATATCGTCCACGCTATAGGGTTTTACCAAGTTAGTTTTCTTAGCCTCAGGAGACGCCTCTTGTTTCTTCTTGGCAACGTCCCACCATTCTTGGCAGAACCATTCGTAGTCCTGCGCTTTATTATTGAACACGAATTCAATTAGTCGTTTGGCATTGGGCTCATCTGGGCGCAATTGCCATACGGTTTTCTGGTAGGTATAGAAATACCAGTCCTTGGGCTTAAAAGATGTATCCCATTCGACCTCGACAGTGCGACCGTCACCACGATTCGATACAACTGTGCCAACGGCTTTGATGCTCATCCGCGAAACCGTTTCGCCACGCGCATCGAAAGGCAAATTTAGGCGTTGAGTCGAGGCTGCCTTTATGGCGACTTTATCGCCGACTCGCATTGAGCGGACTTCATCAAGATAACGATCTTCATATCCATTTTGCCAGACGCCCTCGTCTAAAAAACGCTGCGTTTGGTCAGTCGGATCATTGTCAGACCAGTAAGCTCCCAGCAGCCAATAATTATTTTCGGGCGTCATCTGCGCTTCTGGCGATTGCAATTCCGGCTTCGTTTTGCTGGCAACCCAGGCTTCATGGGATAAGTCGGGAAGGGACTTCACTTTGGCCAATTGCAACCGAACTGCGTCGCGATAATATTGACCAGATAAACCACTAGGCGGCAGTTTGATTTTGAGATATTGCCTATTGGTCTGGTCTAGATTTAAAAAAGATTCTGGCCGTATCCAAAATAAGCCCATTGTTAGATTGAGATTGGTATGCCTGACTTGAAGTGCTTCATCAAATGCCCGCAGGAAATCAGGTTGGTCAAGTGGGTTCTCCCCAAGAGCCAATCGAAATACTCGCCATAAACGGGGCACATCATCGGTTTTTCGCAATGGACGGTAAGAAACGAACCATGAATTTAGTGCGCTCAAAACCGGGATGCCGTCGAAATCCTTTGGCAATGCGCTTTGAACACCAAGTAATTTAATAACTTCAGCGATAATAGCCATCCGCTGTTCTTTGCGAATTTGTCTGTTAAAAACGCCAAAGAAAGTAAATGGATCAATTTCCTGTAGAAGAAATCGCGCCCCCTTGTCATCTTGATCGGTAAGCGGTGTGATGGTGAGCCCTTGTGCGCGAAGCTGCTCAAGAAAGGCGATGAGTTCACCTTGGCGGTCTTGCCAATCAAGTAACCGCTGGGCAATCTCACGATAAGCAGGTATCCATGTAAAATTATTTGCCATATTGGTTGAAGAGCCAGAGCTTTTACCCGAACTTCTAGGCATATTCAAGATGCGGTTTTTCTTTTGAATGATGTTTAATTGGCAGCAAAAGTCATTTGAGGTCAAAGGTCGGGCAGTGTAGTAGGGTTTGAGCTATTACCGACGCAGAGAAAAGTCTCTAAAAATGCGTTTACAAGGTAATTTTATGGCTTGCCGCATGGCGGGTGGCGAACTGCCTGTGGGCCTCATGCAATCGCGTGTATTCAGCGGCTTGCATAACCCGGCGCGACCATTCCGGGGTGCTGACCCGCTGGCCGATGGAGAATGCCACCACCGGGGCAGATGGCTTGATGTCCAAGGCGAGGCCACGGTCGCCAGTTTGCTCGATATTGGCGCGCAATTCGGCTTTGTCCGAGGTGAACACGACCACGCGCTTGCGGCCACGGGAAATCGCCACATACCACTGATTGCAGTTGGTTGCAGCCCGGTTCGCGGCATCGGCGAAGAGCACCGTGTCCACGGTTTTGCCTTGGGAGGCATAGGACGTGACGGCGTAACCGCGATTAAAGAGCCGTTGCGAAGGCGACAGGGTCTTTCGTGTCCCCCTGTCATCTTCGACAACGAACGAGCCGTTTTTACGCACCCGGCGGACGGTCAGGAGTTCGCCATTGGTGAGCGTAAGGCCTTCCAGCGATTTTCCATTGAATTTGAGTTGCAGCCGGTCACCGGGAGCGATTTCCAACTCAGAGGCGGCCGCAATCGCAATGCGATTTGTATAATTGTAACTCAGTGTGGAGCGACGGCCATTTTTCATCAGAACCACACCGTGTTCATTGGCCCCGGCGATTTCACAGAGTTCACCCTTGGCGAATCGGCCATACCGTTGCAAAAAATAAACCCGTTGACCGGCATGGTAGAAGCTGGCCTCACGTTTTTGGGCCTCAGTGCCATCCACCGCCTGATAAGCGGTGAGCGTCGTGCCGCCGCTCAATTTTCCACTGGCCTTCAATTGTTCGCGGATGGCGTCGTTCACCGCATTGACCTCACGCCATGTCTGCGCGACGACCAGGACACTTTCATTGCGTTCAAGGCTGGCGAGGTATTCCCGCGCCAGCGTTTCGCGGCGAGCATCGGGCGCGACCTCGCGGATGCACCCCAGCCGTTCTAGACGGTCGAATGACTCGGCGATATTCCCGGACGCCGCCGCTTTGACGGCCTGACGGTAGCCATGCACAAATGCACGCTCCTTGGCCGATTTTGCCGCAGCGGGATTCTGCCGCTGGATGTATTTTAATTCCGCTGCTTTCAATTGGCTGTATTTCTCAATGGCCCGGAGCGCATCCGAAGCCTGCACAGCCCCATGCTGGCGGGTGTCGCCTGACAGAATCAACCGCCCATCACGGGCTTTCACCAAGGCCATGAGGTGATTCAGTTGCTTACTGCCAACTTGGCCCGCTTCATCCAAGAGCACCACCGCACGCCGAGGCATCGTTCCAGTCTCTAGGCAATGCGCCACCGTGGTAGCGGCGAGACCATCGGCGCACAAATCGGCCACTTGCTGGCGTTGCGGAGCCAGGACGACCACGGGAAGACCGGCAGCTTGGATGCCCTTCATCACTTCTCGTAGGGTGAAACTTTTGCCGGTGCCCGCGCCACCGCGAAACAGCGTGACGAAATCCCGGCTTTTTAGAATGTGCCTGACTGCCGCTGCCTGTTCTTCCGACAAGGCCGGAGACGGCTGGTAATCCCGGTTAAGGGGCAATTCCATATCACGACCCTCACGAGCCACCATCATAATACTGTATTCGCAGCGCAACATTTCGCGCGACGTGAGCCTATGCGTGCCTTTTTCGCGGACGTAACCACGTTTTTCAATCGCTTCGCGCAATGCCGCCAAATCAAAATCCTGTCCGCGACCATGCGCCAGTGCCGCCGCCATTAGCTCGTAATCATTCACGACGGAACGCCGCTCAAAAACGTGTTCATCCGCCCAAGCGAGGATACCGGCAACATCGGCTTTGACCGGGACGTGTTGCTTTGCAATCCACAGGGAATCCAATGCCGCTTTATCCGTGACCGACAATTGCTTTACCCAATGGGGCCGTAATTGGCTGGCGGTCGAGTCCTTGATTTTCCGTTTCCTGTCGTCATGGGCGATCTGCTTGCGGAGGTTGCCTGCATTGCCCCGCAATCCCTCGCGTTCGATTCGCCTTTTGGCTTCCGCGTGGATTTGCTCATGCCGCTTGGAAAATTGGGCAATGACGCTGGCCGGAACCTGTTTGATTTCAAAGTCGCGGGCGGTAGGCACGATTTCATACCCGAAGTTCCGCAGCCCCTTCGCCAGTTCGTGGTAGTAGTAATGCTCCACAAACTTTTGTGCCCGATACATGCCGGACGCCTCCAATGCCTTCCAATGGTTTTCCACCGGGTCAAAGGTGGCATTGAAAATAACGCAATGGGTATGCAGGTGCGGGTCAAGTTCCCGGCTGGTGTCATGCTGAAACGCCGCGCCCACGATATTCCCGGTCACCCGTTCCCCGTTCTGGCCGGACTTACGCACCCGCGTTCCAGCGAACTTTTCCAGTTCCACCATCGACGTTTTGACCGCTTGATTGTGCAGTTCCAAAATACGGACATCCTGCATCAGCGCCACCACCGAAACCGATTTAGGCGGGCTGATGGTGAAGTCATAAAACACCCGGCGATTAGCCACCATCTTGCGACCTTCCCGGCGCTTGTCATTTTGCCGAAGGGTCAATTTCTGGCCCGTGCCCGGATTCAACCCCTCGCACAGGGCCAAGAATTCTTTCTCACCTACCTTGCCTTTGAGACCCAACTTTTCCGCAGCCTCACCGAACCATTCCCCTGAAACTGTCTCACTCTCAGCATAGTAATCGCCGATGCTCAAATGCTCGCGAAAGTATTCCTTCGCGTGTTGCAAATTCAACTGTGGTTTTGGAGTCAACATGGTGATAAATCTGACTTCGCAAAAATCACCTACGAAAACGCAGTCGCGTTTTCATCATGGAGGACGCAGTTCCCCTTACATTGGAATGTAAGGCTCGAAATCGCGTAAGTGACGCTCGTCATTACCCATGCTGCGGAGTCAACCGGACGCACCCGCACAGGCCATTGCCACTGAAATCGGGGCCGGGCACTGACCGGCAGTTGCGCCGGTTTCCGACCCTCACGAAGACGCGCCATGCCCTTCGGTTACGGCGCGCCCTCGTGAATGGCGCGGCGGCGATCAGGCACCGGTGGGGAGACCCGTGCGCGAGTCACTTCCACCGCCGTCCGCCCCGCTTGCCGCCACCGGGCGGCGCGCTCAGGCTCCCGGCCCGGCTCCGCGCCTCGCAGCCCAAGACCCCCCACGTGCCTGGGTAATGGCGCATTTTGACGCAATCGGGATGGGGTCGAAAATAGGGACAGTGATTGAAATAGAACGAAGAAAAATGACTCAAATAAAGATTGGTCACGCAGTGAGTGACCGA
>JABDGR010000002.1 GCA_013285985.1 Verrucomicrobiota bacterium | reverse complement strand
CTTCTCGATTCTGACCAAGGAAAGCATCCTCAAGGGAGACAAAAACGGCCAGCCGATGAT
Source organism: Verrucomicrobiota bacterium (assembly GCA_013285985.1). Classification (GTDB taxonomy): domain Bacteria; phylum Verrucomicrobiota; class Verrucomicrobiia; order Opitutales; family JABDGR01; genus JABDGR01. The sequence continues at coordinate 58,531 of JABDGR010000002.1, read as the reverse complement.
CGTCCCCGGCCACGGCGACCAAAGTAATGCGCTCCTTTATGCCGCCGACGCCGTCGCCAGGGCGGAAATGCCGCCCTTGAAGAACCGCACGGCCGCAACCAACCCGATCCCGGCACTGACCCAGGATCAACTCGCGGACTTCCGCGCGTGGATTGACGCGGGCGCGAAATAACGTTTTCCCGAAATTTGCCCAACGACAGGCCCGGCCCATACGCCGGGCCTGTTTTTTTGTGCGATGAAGGCGTAGTTGCCCCGACCCAACTTGGCGTCTAAAAGGAAGGTTTCGCCGCCATGCCGAAAGACCAAGCATCTGTGCCGTTGCCGGCGCCAGCGTCCAGCGGAAAAGTTTTGCTGGCGGCGCTGGTCATCGCGCTCGCGGGGCTGGCGGCGTACAGCAACAGCTTTCAAGGGGTTTTTCTGCTCGACGACAAGGCGTCCATCATCGAAAACGCGACGATTCAGCACGGTTGGTTCGCCGCTTTGAGCACGCCGACTGGCGGTGAAACCACCACGGGACGGCCGCTGGTGAATTTATCCCTGGCGTTGAATTACCAACTGAGTGGACTTTCGGCATGGGGCTATCATGCCTTCAACCTGGTCATCCATTTGCTCGCTGCGTTGACGTTATTCGGCCTGGTGCGGCGGACTCTGGAACTGCCAAAATTGCGAATGTCTTTTGGCGTGCAGGCCTGGCCGGTGGCGCTGGCGGCGGCATTGTTCTGGATGCTTCATCCGCTGCAAACGGAATCCGTGACTTATGTCGTTCAACGGGCCGAATCGCTGATGGGCCTGTTCTATTTGCTAACCCTGTATTGTCTGGCGCGGGGGCTGGCGCAACCGCGCGCGGACGCGTGGTTGGTATTTTCGGTGTCGTCATGTTTACTCGGGGTCTTTTGCAAAGAAGTCATCGTCACCGCCCCGGTCATGGCCTTGCTTTACGACCGCACTTTTGTCGCGGGGACCTTTGCCCTGGCTCTACGGCAGCGCCGGAAGTTTTACGCGGCCCTGGCCGCCACCTGGCTGCCGCTGGGCTGGCTGGTGTCACACGCCGGCACACGGGCGGGATCAGCCGGATTTGGTGCGGGGGTCAGCCCATGGGCCTACGCGCTTACCCAGGCGGGCGCGCTGGTGGATTATTTGCGGTTGAGCGTGTGGCCGCAACCGCTGTCGTTTGATTACGGAATGGATCTGGCCAAGAATGCGACCGAGGTGGCGCCGCAATTGGCGCTGGTGCTGGCCTTGCTGATTGGGACAGGGTATCTCTTGTGGCGGCGGCCCATGCCGGGCTTTCTGGGAGCGTGGTTTTTTGTCGTCCTCGCACCCAGCTCAAGCATCGTGCCGGTCATCACAGAGACCGAGGCCGAACACCGCATGTATTTGCCTTTGGCCGCGCTGGCGGTGGGCGTGGCCCTGGGCTTGCATGCCTGGCTGGGCCGACGTGCCTTCGTGCCGGCACTGGCACTCGCAGCGGCATTCGGTAGCCTCACCATCGCCCGCAATCGGGACTACCACTCTGAGATGCGGATTTGGCAGGACGACACGTTGAAGCACCCCGCCCTGGCCCGCGCCCATGAGAACCTGGCGGTCGCACTTTACGACGAACGCCGGCTGCCGGAAAGTTTGCAGGAGTTTTATCACGCCCTGGAACTCAGGCCGATTTTCCCGGAATGCGAAAACAACCTGGGCAAAGCCCTGGCCGTGATGGGCGCACTGGACGACGCAGCCGACTGCTTTACCAAGGCCGCGCAGGAGTTCTCCCGCCCGCATGAACAAGCCATTGCTTTTTTCAACCTGGGGAACTCCCTTGGGGAATTGGGCCGCTTTGACGACGCGCTCGCCGCCTACACCCAGTCCGCGCAACTCGCGCGAGACAACGCCGCGACCCATAACCTGCGCGGGTATGTGTTGGCAAAACTGGGCCGTTATACGGAGGCGATTGCGGAATACGAACAGGCGCTCAAACTTCAGCCGGATTTCCCGCAATGCTCCGCGAACCTCGACGACGCCCGGAAACGACTTGAACAGCACAACCCCTAGCCAAACCTCCGGACCAAATACCCGTTGAATTTTCTTTTTCCGTCCCGGTTCTTCCTTCTTAATTTGCCCACCCCATGCCGGCTGCGAAGCACAAAAAGTTTCAGCCCTCTTTGCCGAACCAACCGTCCGGCCAGGTTCCGACGCCGGACGTGGCTGCGCGCACAGGTTCAGCCCGCCCGTCGGCGGCGGCGCCCCCGTCGCCCTCCGAGTCCCTGGTTCTTCCCCCGTCCAATGTTCCCATCTGGCATGGGCTGCTCGCCGCACTGTTGATTGTGCTCGCCGGCCTCGCCGCCTACAGCAACAGCTTTCATGGCGATTTCGTCCTCGATGACCTGCCGGCGCTGAAAGAAAATGCGACCATTCAAAACGGCTGGGCCACGCCCCCGCCGCCAAGCAGCCAGGCAAAAGAACCTCTGGAGAGACTCTATGAGCGCCTCCCCGCCCCATTGCAGCCGCCGAATGACGGACAGACGGTGACCGGCCGCCCGCTCGTGAACGTGTCGTTCGCGCTAAACTACGCGTGGGCGAAATCACATCAAAAGGATGGCTTTGCCCCTGAAGGTTACCATGCCGTCAACCTCGCCATCCATTTACTGGCTGGGCTGGCGCTCTTTGGCCTGATTCGCCGCACGCTGGAACTGCCCAAGCTTCGCGGGCAATTTGGCACCGCGGCGCTGCCGGTCGCGTTAATGGCGGCGCTCTGGTGGACGGTGCATCCGTTGCAAACCGAGTCCGTCACCTACCTCTCGCAACGGGCTGAATCGCTGATGAGCCTGTTCTATCTGCTGACGTTTTACTGCTTTGTGCGCGGGACGCAAAAATGGCCGTGGCTGTGGATGCCCCTCGCGATACTGGCCTGCGCCACCGCGGTATTTTGCAAGGAAGTCACCATCACCCTTCCCGTGATGCTGTTGTTGTATGACTGGATTTTCGTGTCAAAGAAATTGGCCGAGCCACTTCGACGGCGCTGGCCGGCGTACGCCGGATTGTTGCTGGCCTTGCTGCCGCTGGCCTGGCTGGTGCACCATGCCGGAAACCGCGGGCACTCCGCCGGGTTTGGCATGGGTGTGGCGTGGTATGACTACGCCGTGGCGCAATTTTCCGCCCTGATGACTTACCTGAAATTGACCTTCTGGCCACACCCACTGGTCATTGATTACAGCGACAGCTCGGGCCTGAGCAATCTCACGTTCACCACCGGAGACTGCCTGGCGATGTTTGTCGTGATGCTCCTGGCGGCCGGGACAGTGTATCTGCTCTGGCGCAAGCCGACACTGGGCTTCCTGGGGGCGTGGTTCTTTGTCATTCTGGCCCCGAGTTCGAGCATCCTGCCCATCGTGACAGAGCAAGCGGCCGAGCACCGGATGTATCTGCCGCTGGCTTCGCTCGCGGTCTTCGCCGCCCTTGGCCTGTGGAAATTATGGCAATGGCGGGCGTTGCCCGCGGCCCTGGCCGTCACCGCGGTCCTCGGCGCGCTGACTTTTGCCCGCAACGATGACTACCGCAGCGGCCTTGTTCTTTGGCGGGACGCCGTGGCCAAGCACCCGAATGACACCCGCGCGCATGAAAATTTCGGCATCATGCTGTATATCGACGGCCGGGTTCGTGAAAGTATCGAAGAATTTTTAGCCGCCGAACGCATCAAGCCCAACTACCCGGACTGCGACAACAACCTCGGCAACGCCCTCGGCTTGCTCGGCCGGAATGTGGAGGCCGCGAAATATTATATGCGCGCGATACCCAACCTGCTGCGGCCACGCGACCAGGCCATCGCCAGTTACAACCTCGGCAATGCGCTGGTCGCCCTGCAGCGGTGGGATGACGCCATCAACGCCTACAGCTACTCCGCCAGCCTGGCCCACTACAGCCCGGCCTTCAACAACCTGGGCTCCATCTACGCCCAACAGCAAAAATACGACCAGGCGCTCGCGTGCTACACGCAAGCATTGAACTTTCAGCCAATTTATCCGCAAGCAGAATCGAACCTGGCCGACACCTACGCCCAATTGAAGCAACCGGACCAGGCCGAGCAGCATTACCTTCGCGCCATCCAGCAAGATCCGAACTATGCCGACGCCCATGGCCACCTCGGCGTCCTTTATGCCAATCTCAGCAAATATGCCGAGGCGGCCAAAGAATTCAGCGCGTACATCCAGCTTTCCCCGCCTTCCTCCGACGCCCATTTCAATCTGGGCATCTGCTTGGCCAACCTGGGCAAGCCCGCTGACGCCGCGCGCGAATTCCAAGCCGCTCTCGATATCAACCCCAACAACCCGGCCGCCCTCTCCGCTCTGGCTCGAATACGCGCCGCCGGCAATTAAGCGGGGTTTTGTTTTCCTCGGGAATTATTTGCCCGCCACTTCCGGGCCGTACATATTATATTGGATAAACGCCTTGTTGCGCAGTTTTTCCAGCCACTGTTCCGTGGTCTGCTTCTCGTCGTCCGCGGCGAGTTGCTTTTCGATGTCCCGGCGCACTTTTTCCAGCGGCAGGTAGCCTTCGGCCGTGTGGTCCTCGCACTTGAAGATAAAAATGAAATGGTCGTTGGCCACCGGGTCGCTGACTTCGCCGGGCTGGAGCTTGAACACGGCCTCCTGCAGCTTGGGCGGCAGGGTGTTTTTGTCGTCCCGGTAATAAGTGTAGGTCGGCACGTCGTCGCTGCGGGCGGTGTGGTCGCTGCTGTAGCGCTTCGCCAGGTCGGCAAAGTTCGCGCCGGGCTGGCGGGCCTCTTGCACGATCTTGGCCGCCAGCTGCTGGATAAGATCCGGCGCCTCATCCGCCACCGGCTTGGAATCGAGGGTGATTTGGCGCACCCGCGCCGCTTCCTTGACGAAAAAGTCCTGCTTTTTCTTTTCGTAGTAGGCCTTGATGCGGTCAGGGCTGATGCCGGTGACTGACTTGTGCAACTGCTGCAACATGGATTCCACGATGTCGTTTTCCTCGAGGTCCCGGCGGTAATCCTCCTCCGTCAGCTCATTGGCGGAAAGGTAGCGCAGATATTCCTCGTGGTCGCCCTTGAAGCGCGTCGTGATGCTGTCGTCAAATTGCCAGTCGAGGTAGGATTGCGGGAAGGTGTAACCCTTGTCGCGAAAATAATTAACGATGAGGATGTGATCCACCATGCTGTGCAGCATTTCGGCGCCCAGCTCGTCCCCTTGCTTTTGTAATTCCTCCGCCCAGGCCTTGTGCCCTTCCGTGGTGTCGGGATATTTGCCCTCGAGGGAGCTGACGAACCGGTCCATGACCGGCTTGCACTCCTTTTGCAGCTCGGCCTTGGTGATAATTTTGTCGTTCACCACCGCGGCCACCCCGTTGGTGTATTGCGTCTGCCTCAACCCGGCTGAAGACACGGACGCGGAATCATCTGCCGAGGCAGGCGCAACCGAGGCTCCGGCAGGGGCGTCCGCCGCGATGGCCGTTGCGCTGCTGACCCCAAAAAGCGCTGCTATCCAAAAAATGTTTCCTTTCCGCAGTATCATGTCGGGAATGGCTCCTGGCGTTTTATGAATGAAATGACTTCGTCCATTCTCGGCAGCGGCCTCGTCGCGGTCAAGCGGGGAAAGCGATGGCCGGTCTGCAGGTAAGCTGCCGGCTGGCCCCGCCGGCCGGTGCTCCGGCATTTCAGCCGGTTACCTTCGGTTTCGACGTCCACGAGGCCCTTTTGTTCCGCCCAGACGCGAATTTCCGTGAGCTTCACCAAAGCCAGCGCGCTTTCGGGCAGTGGCCCAAAACGGTCGCGTAATGCAGCAGCGAGTACGGCCACCTCGGCGGGGGTGGCGGCCAGCGCCAGGCGGCGGTATTGGTCGAGGCGCAGGCGGGTGTCGGCAATATACTCTGCTGGCAAATTGGCCGGAATGGGCGCAACCTGCTGGCCGACGAGGTCCGCCTCCTTGAGGGCCGCGTAGCGGTCGCCCGTGTCATCCGTCGCAGTGATGAGGGCCGGAGCCGCGCCCGCTGTTTCGCCGACCATGACAAAATCCAGCCGCACCGTCGCCCGGATGGCCAGGGCCGCCGGCTCGCCTTTAAGCCGGGCAATGCTCTGCCGCAGCAACTGGCAATAAAGGTCAAAGCCCACGCCCACGATGTGACCGCTCTGCTCCGCGCCGAGCAGATTGCCCGCACCGCGCAGTTCCAGGTCGCGCATCGCCAGACGGAAGCCCGCGCCGGGCTGGTTGAATTGCCGGATGGCCGCCAGCCGTTTGCGGGCTTGGTCGAGCAAGCGGGCGTGCCGGTGCAACAGCAAGTACGCGTAGGCCTGCCGGTTGAAGCGCCCCACCCGCCCGCGCAGCTGGTAAAGCTGCGCCAGGCCGAAGCGGTCCGCGCCTTCGATGATGAGGGTGTTGCAATTCGGGATGTCGAGGCCCGACTCGATGATGGTCGTGCAAACCAGCACATCGAATTCGCCGGCGACGAAACGGGTCATCACTTTCTCCAAATCCTCGGCGTCCATCTGCCCGTGGCCGACGCCGAGCCGAGCCTCCGGCACCCATCGACGCAGGTTCTGGGCGCATTCTTCAATCGTCTCCACGCGGTTGTGCAAATAAAAAACCTGCCCGCCGCGTCCCAGTTCGTGGCGGATGGCCTGTTGCGTGAGTTCCGGCGAGAAGCTTTTCACCACGGTCTCAATGGCCAGGCGGTCGCGCGGCGGGGTTTCAATCACGCTCAAATCGCGCGCCCCCACCAGGGCAAAGTACAGCGTGCGCGGGATGGGCGTGGCGCTCATCGCCAATACGTGCACATCCGCGCGGAGTTGCTTCAGTTTCTCTTTGTGCCGCACGCCAAAGCGGTGCTCCTCGTCGATGATGACCAGGCCGAGGTCCTTGAACCGCACATCCGCACCCAACAGGCGGTGCGTGCCGATGACGATGTCGAGCTGCCCGTCGCGCAATTGCGCGAGCACTTGCTTCTGCTGTTTCGGCGGACGGAAGCGGCTGAGTTGTTCGACCGAAACGGGAAACGGCGCGAGGCGCTCGCGGAAAGTGTTCAAGTGCTGCTGCACGAGCACGGTGGTCGGCGCCAGTACCACCACCTGTTTGCCGCCGAGCACCGCCTTGAAGGCGGCCCGCAGCGCCACCTCCGTCTTGCCAAAACCCACATCGCCGCACAACAGCCGGTCCATCGGCCGCGCGCGTTCGAGGTCGGCCTTGGTTTCGATGATGCTGCGCAGCTGGTCGGGTGTTTCCTCATGCGGAAAGGCGTCTTCGAATTCGCGTTGCCAGGGCGCGTCCGGCGGCAAAGGAAAACCCGGGCGCTGGTCGCGTTCGGCCTGCACACGCAGCAATTGCGCCGCGAAATCGAGTGTCGCGCGCTCGGCTTCGTGGCGGGTGCGCTCCCAGATTTTGCCGCCGATTCGGCCGAGCCTGGGCGTGATTTTTGCCAGACCCACGTAACGGGAGAGAAGGTGCGACTCATGCAGCGGCAAATGTACCTCAACCCCATCGGCGAATTCGAGGGAGATGACCTCCTCATCGCGCCCAGGGGTCGTCAACTTGCGCAGTCCATGGAACCGGCACACGCCATGGGCCACGTGCACAAGGTGGTCGCCCTCCACGATTTCGGAAAAATCCAGCAATTGGTCCACCCGGTGCCGCTGCGGCAATCGCCGCGGGCGGAACGTCGCCACGCGCTGGCGGTGCCGCCCAAAAATTTCGCCCTCGGACACCACCGCGACCGCCTTGCTTTTTCCGAGCGACGGCCAATCCAGCCGCGCCCCCTTGGCCGGACGCGCCAGAAAGCCGGCGGCCAAATCGCCCGGAATGATTCTCGGGGAGAAGTCACGCAGGGACTTTTCCTCGGTGAGAATTTCCCGCAAGCGGCCAGTCTCGCCCTCGGCGCGGGTGACGATGATGATGGCCGTACCTTCGCGCGACCATTGCGCCAGCGTGCGCAGAAATGCCCGTTGCGAAGCCTGGTCGCTCTCCAGCCGTGCGCGACCGAGCGCCGGCATATTCGCCAGCGGGCGGTGCGCCAGCGTGGGCTCGGTGTCTGCAGCCACCCGTTCGGCGTCGACGTCGAAGGGCCCGCCGGCTTCATCAAACTCGCCCAAACCAGCCCAAAAATCATTGGCGCCCGCCCGCGCATCGAGAATTGTTTGCAGCGTGGGCTGGATGGACGCGAGTTTTTCCGGCACCGTGTACAACCCGGGTTGTTCCGCCGCCTGCCGTGCAGGTTCGCAGACTATCCAGTGGGCACTTTTCGGCAGATAATTTAAGATGCCCGCCGGCGGGCCACCGCCCAACTCCTTCGGCGCTGGAGCAATAATAATTTCCCGCAGCGTCTCCGCCGTCAATTGGGTCGTCGGGTCAAAACTGCGGATGGATTCGAGTTCATCGCCAAAAAAATCCAGGCGCACAGGCGCAGCCGCATTGAAGGGATACACGTCGAGCAATCCACCCCGCACCGCGTATTGCCCGGGCGTTTCGCACAACGCCTCGCAGTCATAGCCCAGTTCGTGGCCGAGTTTTTCCGCCAGTGTGCGAAAATCCACCCTTGCTCCTTGCGCCAGCCGGATTTCCCGCGCCGCCATGTCCTCCGGCTTTGGCGCGGGCTGCAAGAGCGAGGCGAGGGTCGTGACAATAACCAGCGAGGGCGCGGATTTGCTCTCGGCCCGTTTCGCCAAAGCCGCGAGCACGGCCAGCCGGTCGCATTGCCGTTCGAAGACCCCGCCAACCCCCGCCGCTTCGGCGCCCGCATCCGGCAATTCCGGATAAAGCAAAATCTCCCACGATGTTTTTTCCCTGCCGGCCAATTCATGGAAGAATTGCAAGTCATCCGCCAGCCCGTCCAGTTGCCTGGATGTGCGCGCTAGCACCAGCGAGACCGGCAGGCCTTTTTCGCGCGTGATTTGCTCCGCAAACGCCCCCGCGGCGGCTTCGGCCACGCCCGTGAGCAGGCGCGGTGAAAAATCCACGGGCACAAGAACGGGTTTCATCGGCGGCTACCGGCTTTCCCGGCGAACCACCGATAATAAATCCCGCCCGTCGTTTTGCACGCTTTCTTGGACAGTGGCAATCAGCGCCTGGGCATTAGACGACTTCCCTACTGCCCGCTGCCGGTCAGTTGCTGGATGCTGTTCATCTGCATTCGGGTCATTTGTCGGACGTTCGCCTGATTTTGCTTGAAGGCTTCCAGTTGCGCGGGCGTCAGCAACCCGGCGGCCTTTTCGACGAGGGAGGCCTGAAATTGCGTCTGCTCATCGAGGAACTTGTTGATGGAGGTGGAGTTTATCACCCCCGGGTTGCCGAAATTGCGGTGGTCGTAGAAATTCACCGTGAACGGGTAACTGTTGCGTGAGTCGCTCAACAGGTTCGCCAGCGCCTCGGACTGGTCCGCGCTGAGGGCGTTGTCGCCGAGGGAGGTCTGCAGCATGCCGACCTCGAGCCGTTCCGGCTCCTGCTGGGTGTAGGTTTGGTAGTAAGCATAATCCTTGTCATCATTGAGGAAGGTCTTGATTTTCGCGTCGTCGTCCGCCATGCCCTGGCCGATTTGCTGGCCCAGCGCCGCCCGGTCCTCGGGGGACATCGACGCATTCATCATCTGCATCCCAAGGTTGACCTGGACCATCTGCTTATCGACGAGCAGCTTTTGCAGGTAGTCACGTTCTTCCGGCGCGAGTTTGAAGTGGTCCAACATCGCGCTATACGTCATCGCGATGGCGGCCGATTGCTGCGAGGCGATCATGCTTTGCATCATGGGGTTCTTTACCAGCGTCTTCAATTCATCCTGCGATAATATGCGTTTGCTGGCAGACTTGTCCGCGTCCGCCGGTTTGGATGCGTTGCTGTTTTGCCCGAGCAGGTTGTCCCGCTGTTTGCGCCAGTGGGCCGCATCGGCCGCCAGGTCTTTGGCTTCCTTTGCTTCGGCGTCCAATTTTTTTTGCATATCGGCCTGGGCCGACTCCAGATCGCGGAGCTGGCTGAGCGAATAGATGGTCCCGCCGGCCAGAATTATGCAGAGCAGGGAGAGGACCGTGATGGTGGTTCGAGCTGATTTTGGATTTTGAGTGTTCATGGTTTTAACGGATGGGAAATTGTTTTTTGCGGGGTTGTGGGAGCTCCAAGAGGGGATTAGCCCTTCTTGTTGTCCAGGAATTTTTGAAGTTTTTTGCTCATGTAGTATTGAGAAATACCGAATAGGAAAAAGAGCCCTCCCATGGCGACGAAAAACCAATTTACACCCTGGCCGCCAAAGAAGAACAAGCCGAACCAGATGAAGGCCAGGCCCATTCCCATCAGGAAGATTATTCGGAAATAATCAACTGGGAGCGCTGCCCCAGGCCGGGGCCCAGGTCGGCCCCAAGTGAGCATTTCGTTGAACTTTGCCACATCCGGTTCGCAGCGGTTTTTGCAGGCACAAGAAAGCCCGACTTCCGCAACGCAATCGGGGCACAAGGCCCGTCCGCAGGATCGGCACACGGCAACGGCGTCGGAACTTCGGTGGGTGAAGCATTTCATGATTTTAATGGGTTAACCGTTAAACTTTGCAAATTTCCCGCAGGGCCTCGACGTGTTCCTCAAAGCGCGCGCGGCCGCGGGTGGTGGTGCGCACAAAGGTGCGCGGTTTGCGTGCCACGAAAGTTTTTTCGATTTTGATGTAGCCGGCCTCCTCGAGCGTCTGCAAGTGCGCGCCGAGGTTGCCGTCCGTCAGCCCCAGGGTGGTGCCGAGGGTGGAAAAATCGAGCTGGTCGCTGGGCCCCAGCGCCATCAACGCGGCCATGATTTTGAGCCGGGCCGGCGAATGGATGATTTTGTCGAGTTCGGGCATAGGTCATTTCCAAAATTTGCGGATGAAGATGCCGGAGATAACGAACGTACTGCCGCCGACCGCAGCCATCCAGAGACAAAACCAGGCGGGGACGCAATAATAGCCGACCAGAACCAGCGCCGTCATGAGCAACCCCAGACCAACGAAAAAACGGCTCGGCCGTACGGTGAGGCCTACAATAACGTTTAAGAACATGGAAACGATGACGGCATAGGCGGCGAATTTTCGGGCCTCCATGACGACATCTGGCGATGGTAAATTTTTTTGAAACCCCTGCGGCTGCAGCAGAGCCCAAAAAATTCCGGCATACCCAAGAATGACCAGTAAGAGCGCCCCGACCCGCCAGTCGGGGGCTGACTTGACGGGGGACGGACGGAGTTTTTTCATCGCCGCAAAGGCAACGAAAAACGCCACCGCAAGCACCCACAGCAAATATACGGGGCCGGGGAGAAACTGGACATACGTAAATATCACCATCCACAGCAGCCCGCACCAAATCATGTTTGGCCCGAACTCGCTACTGCCAATGTTTCGGCGAGTCTCGGCGTGGGTGGCGTCAATCGCGGCCAGGGTCGCGCGGGCTTCGTCGCGGTTGGGCGGGGGATTAGGTTCTTCGTTCATGATAGGGTGCTCTGTTGTTTAAAAGTGATTAAGTAGGATTTCAGCCTGAATTTATTTCCAAAATTTGCGGATGAAGACACCCGCGACGATGAGCGACCCGCCGCCGGCGATACCCAGCCAGAGATAATAATAGTGCGGCACGAACCACAGCCCGACCACAATGAGCGCCGTGACCAACAAGCCCAGCCAGACGAAGAAGCGCCCAAGCCACAATCCGCCTACAACATAGGCAAACATGGGAATGGTGTGGATATAAGCGGTGATGCGCCGGTAAACCGGCTCGAAATGTTCCCACTGCAGATCGGTCTGCGGCCAGTTCACCGGCAACAACAGGCACACCCACAACGCGGCATAGGCGAACAGCACCAACCAAAAGACTCCGTAACGCCAAGCACCCGGACTCTTGATTTTCGCGCCATGACAAGCGCCGATCCACCACGAGCCTAAAATTCCAACGCCATCCAACACCCACCAGAGCCATTGCATGGCTGCGGGGTAAAACTGAGTCGTCACGTCAGCGGCCAGCCAAATGCAGCCCCACAAAATCAGCAACGCCGCCGAGGGCCCTTGCGCCAGAGCCCGGCGCGTTTGGTCGATGATGCGATCCACCTCGGCCAGGGCGGCACGCGCCTCGGCCTGGCTCGGCGGTTGGGTCATTTCTTCATTCATGATAGAGTACTCTTTAAATTAGAGTCCTCTGTCGGTCAACAACTATTTTAAGAATTATTTCCACCCCTTCTACGAAAGCACCGAGAGCAGATACCGGAGTTCGCCTTCAATCTCTTCCGGGCTGGAAACTGTTTGGGCGATTTCCTGGCGAAACAGTTCGCGGAAGCGTTTGCGCAGCCGGTGCACGGCGACCCGCAGCGCGCCTTCGCTCTGTCCGAGTTTCGCCGAAAGCTCCGCATAGGGAATAGTGTCGCTGTCCGCGGTCAGAAAGGTCTTGAGCAGGTCGAAGTCACTCCCCTTGCCTGCCGCTTCGTATTCACCGCGCAGGCGCGCGATGGTCCGCTCGATGAGCGTCAGCGCCCAGCGACGTTCGAAAATGCGGTCGGCGCTCAATTCGTCCGCTGGTTCGGCATGATAGCGGCGCTCCGCGGTGTCGAGGTTGAGGGACAAAATCGTCTGCCCGCCGCCGCGTTTTTGCGCGCGAGCCCGGTCCCATTCGTTAGCGCAAAAACGCTGGAAGGCCACGAGCATGAACGTGCGGAAGCGGCCCTTTTCGCGGGCGGCGGCACGTAAAAAATCCTTCTCCAAGAGGCGGGCAAAAAACGCCTGGGTCAAATCCTCGGCATCCGCCTTCGCGTGGCCACGCCGGCGTACATAGACGTAGAGCGGGTACCAATAAACCCGGCATAATTCCTCGAGCGCCCGCGCCGCCTCAGGGGATGAGCGACGGCCCGCTGCGAGCACCATCGTCCAACGCGTCGTGGCAAAACGTGCGCGTGGGGCAACCGGGCGCGGCGGGGTGTCGGCGGGCGTGCTCATCGGGGGCGCACTCATAGAAGCACACAACCACCGGCGTTTCAATGCCCGCCCACTGCCGGTTCATAGCCTGCCGACCCCGGCCCAATCAGGTTGCGCATGCGGGCATAGAGCATGTAATGGCTGCCGTGGCGCAAAACCTGCAGGCGCACCTTGCTGCCGGCATCCCAGGTAAAATCCGGCAGGCCCAGCTGGGGGTGTTTTCGCCAGTTGAGCTGGAAGACATTGTTGATGCCTGTGACGGTGTCGCCATCGCGCAACCCAGCCTCGTAGGCGGGCGTGCCTTCCGCGACCTCCGCCACCAGGCTTTCGCTGTTGTCGTTCAGCGGCGTGAATACCGCGCCAAGGCGGTTATGCTCGAAAGGCGCGGGCGGCGTGGTTTTTGGGCGCAGGTAAACCACGTTTTGGGTGCCATCGAAAATAAAATCCAGCCGGCGCAAAGCGGCCATGCCCAGGGTGGCCACATGCTGCGCTCCGCCCGCCCCGGTGGTCACGGGATCGCCTTTCTCCACGGGCGTATCCGTGAGCGTAAACGGCCCCAGGGGGATCTCCCGCGCCCAGGATTGCTCGCAAGTGACCACGCCCGCACCGGGTGTGTAATAAATTCGCATGGTCTCCTGCTCGCCGGGGTGCGCCCCGCGCCACGCCTCCCAATGCTCCGGCGACAGGCCGACGCCGGAGGGGTTGCCCGTGTCGACGTAAATCAACCCGGGCGGGCCGCCGGGCCCCGGCGTTTGCAAAATCAGCATCTGGCGGCTGGGCAAAATGCTTAACCGCACCCACCCCGCGATGTCGTCGGGCAATTTGTCCAGCTGATGAATCTGCCGAGTCGGCGCGTCAAAGAGTAATATTTTCCGGCGCAATTCCGACCAGCCGACCACGCCGTCGGCGCCGAGCTGAACATAGGGCGGCATGTCATGCACTCCGAAGCGAATATGGCTGGGTGCATTCAAAAACATCAAGTCGCCCGGTTCGGTCAGCGCAAAATTCAATGTGCCGGGAGGCAAATCCGGCTGGGGCGGCGGCTCGGTGATTTTCAGTCCCAGTTCGGCGGCCGTTGAGCGCTTCAGCATCGAAATCGTCGAGCCGGTATCCACGAACAGATGGACAGGGCGCCCGTTGATGCTCGTATCCACCCACAGGCGCTCCTCCGGCTTGCTCTGGCAGCCTGCGAGCGCCACGGCAGCGCACAAGACCGCCGGCCAAGAAAGCAACCTGGCAAAGCAAAACCTCATTTATTTACTGGCCGGGGTCGCGGGCGGCATCGGTGCGGCACTGGCCGGGTCGGGCGGCATGGCCGGTGCGCTGGGGTGCTCCAGTTCGTCGATAAATTTCGCCGCATCTTCGCCCCGGTAGCCCAGCAGGGAGACGAGCTTGTTCTCGTCGGCATCGAGTAGAACCACGGTCGGCAGGCCCTGAACCATGTATTTCGTCATGAGGGCGGCATTTTGGTCCGTGACGCTGTCGGGCATTTTTCTTTTGGCGGGGAAATCCAGGGTCACGAGCACGTAGTGCGTCTTGGCGAAATCGGCAAACTCCGGCTTGGAAAAAACCCCGTCGTCGAGGCGGAAACAATTCACGCACCAGTCCGACCCGGTGAAATCGAGCAGGATTTTTTTCTTTTCCGCCTTGGCCTGCTTGACGGCGGCGGCGTAATCCTCCGTCCACGCTCCCAGGCGCGGGGCGTGCTTTTCCTCGTCCGCGGACGCGGCCGGAGCGCTCTTGGAGCAGGCCGCCAGGATTAATGCGCCCAAAAGAACGCCGGTGATTGGCCGCCAGAACTTAGCCAGAGAGGAAATGTGCATGGGGGAAATCACCGCCCAGCATATTCTTTGCCCCGCTTCCACGCGAGCCTGAATCCTGGATGAATCGGGTTAATGCGCCGCCGGAGCTGTCGCCGGATGCTGGTTCAGGAAGTTCAAGATCACCACCCGGCTGTTTTCGAAATTGAGTGAGCCAATCCGGGACAAGATCGCGGTGCGCGCCTGCTCGCTGAACTTCGGATTGCGAATGATTTCCAAGAGCAGCGCTATTTTGTTGTTTTCAAAATCCAGATTGGAAAAGGCCGTCTGCACCAGGCGGACTTGGGACGCCGGACTGAGGTTGGGCCGCCGCGCGATATTGAGCAATGAAACCAGCCGCGAATTTTCGAAGTTGAGTTGCTTGATTGCGTCAATTTCCACCGCGACCGAAGTGTCTGGAGCTGCCTGCGCGGCCACGTAAGCCGGCGGATCCGGAATGGACGGCGCGGGCGAGGAGGAGGACGCCGAGGTAACGGTGTATCCCGGCGGGTCGGGAACGGTGATCGCGGCTGGAGAAGGAACGTTTGCCCCATTTGCTGCGGCCGCAACCGGCTGATTATTTCCCTGTGCAGCATCCGCCTCGGCTTTGCGCGCATCCACTTCCGCTTTGGCCTGGTCATAATCCGCCTGGGTGATTAAACCGGCCCGCAATAACTGCTCATCGTTCGCGAGTCGGTGCTGCGCGGCGTCGAGATGCGCCTGCGCAATTTGCACCGGGCCGCCGTTTATTTCCGCGTCCAAAACATCCACTACTTCCTGGGCATTGATGACGTCCGCCAGCACCGCCAGCCCCTGGTCAAGTTTCTGCTTCACATTATCCAAATTATGTTGGGCCTGCTGCAACTCGACGCGCAGTGAATCAATATCGTCCGCAGACGCCGATGCATTTGCTGAGGCCGGTGCAGGAAAAAGAGCAGCCTGCGGCTGCCCGACCGGTTCAGGCAACGGCTGGCCGGTGTCCGGCCCGGGCGCCTGGAATTGCACATTGCCCAAATGGCCATCTCCCTGGATGGTCCACATTCCATCGCCGGTGTAAGTCGCGTAGAGTGAGCCGTCGACGGACTTCCATGCATTGGTGCCGTTCACCCCCATCATCTCCTGGGCATTGTCCAATACAATGGTGGCGCGGTTCATTTCCGGCGCCCAGAACACATGGAGGTTATCGTAGCGCAGGCTGTAATCCGGCAATTTCGCGTTCACGGCTTGAATCATGGAGTTCACGGCCTGATTCCATACGGTTTGGAAAGAGTCCTTATTGGCGATATGTTCTGCCGTCGCCAGAAACTGGCGACTCATTCCATTGTAGGAAAGGAGCCCGACGCCCGCAAAGACCACGGTTGCCACGATTGCCAATATAACAATCACCGCGAGCGCTTTCATCATCCCCCAAAGCAGGCTGGCTGGCTCCGCCGGGGCGGGATGCATCACGCGATGCACCGCCCGCGCCACCAGCCAGATAATCAAGATATCGGCGATTAGAGAAAGGAAAATTCCCGGCGCCAGGAAATCCAGCCGATGGAAATCCATAAAATCCTGCCGGTTCAGACCGTTGCTGGCGAATTGCGCAAAATGGTCAAGGATCGGCCGCTCGGCCACAAAGCACATAAACAAAATCAGCCCACTCAGGGCGATAATGGGAAACAGCAAGCCGTCAAACACCGCCAGCCAGAGGCCGTGAATTTTTCCGTTCGAGCGGCGGATGTCGCCCACGGCGGCCCAGCCGAGGATCGTTGTGCCCAAAGGGGCGGCCAGAAATGTGAAGACGAAGATGAGTGCCAGCAGATGGAAATCTCTCGGGAACACGACACCGGAATGTCCAATCAACATCAATGTTGTGGCGCCCAACGCCGCCCACACGATGCCGGCTATCGCCTTGCCGGAAAAGCGCGACTCGCCCGGCGGGTTGGCTGCGAAACCACCGCGCGGCGGCGCAACCGGCGGTGGAGTGGGCGGGCGCGGTGGCGCGCCCAAAGCCACACCGGGAATGGGTGATCCTCCGCTCGTGCCCACCCCCGTGATGTGCTCCACATCCGTCTTGACCTGCCCCGCCTGCTGGTAACGCCGCTGCGGCTCTTTCTCCAGCGTGCGCAACACCACGTCGTCCAGCCGCACGTCCAACTGCACCTTTTGCGACGGCAGGGCGAAGCGGCCCAGCGGCAATTCGCCCGTCAGCATTTCGTAAAACACCACGCCGAGCGAATAAATGTCCGCGCGATGGTCCACCTCCAGCGGATGTTCGACCTGCTCGGGCGCCATGTAGTAGGGCGTGCCAATGACGTAGCGGTCGCGCGTGTGTGCAGGCAGGCCCTCGACGCCCAGCATCCGTGCGATGCCGAAATCCGCGATTTTCACGCGGCCCTGCTTGTCCAGCAGCACATTCTCCGGCTTGATGTCGCGGTGGACGACGCCCTGCTCGTGCGCGTACTGTAGTGCCTCGCAAATGCGCGGCACGATGGCCAGCGCCTGGCCGGACTCCACCTTGCCGCCTTGCAACAGCCCACGCAGCGTCACGCCGTCCACGTATTCCATCAGCAAATAGTAAAGCCCGTCTGACTCGCCGAAATCGTAAACGGTGACGATGTTGGGGTGGTTGAGTTTCGCCAGCGCCTGGGCCTCACGTAAAAAACGCTCCGCAAATTGCGGGTCCTGCTGGCGGCCTGGCGCAAGAATTTTCAGCGCCACCAGACGGTTGAGACGCGGCTGCCGCGCCTTGTAGACCACGCCCATCCCGCCGCGGCCGAGGCATTCAAGAATTTCCAACTGCGGGAAATGTTGGGCGATTTCCTCCGGCGGCATCGGTGGCGGAGGCGCATTGGTTGTAAATCGCGCCCCTGATTCACCGGTGAACTGTGTCGGCGCGCCGAGGTTCATTTGCAGCAAACACCGCGGGCACAGGCCTTCCGGCGCATCCGGCCCCAGTGGCCCGCCGCATTTGGGGCATTGTGCCTTGGGGCGCGAAGTCGGCTGCGGCGATACGGACGGGGGCGCGGCGGCGGCGCGCGCCATGGTCTGCGGCGTGGAGGCAGGAATGGCGCTGCGTGATGACATCAGCGAAGCCCGGCCGAAAATAAAATACAGCAGCGCGCCGAACATATGGGTCAGGGCGACGACCAGCAACCACACCAATTGGCGGTGATTGTGGCTGGGGTCGGAGCTGGTTTGCTTGCTGCAATCAATCAGCGCCCAAATCCATAGCACCGTGCCCCCCAGGCCTAAAAACAATGCCGACAGCAGAACCATGCTTTTTACGGCCTCGATCCCACCAAGCAGAGTAAGCAGAAATGTCATGAGTCAGGCCTCGTTTGGGAAATCAGTGGTTTTGCCTAATTTTACCCGACCGGGTGTTCGCATTATTTCTGATGCAAAATGTAATAACAAACGACCACGGCCATGCCACTGAGGGCCATAACTCCAAAGGCTGCGGGCCAAGTCGGCGCGTTCACCAACAACAAAAAGGCGCAGCCCGCTGTGCAGATCGCGATTGTGCTGGCGGATGACGTGCGTTTGGTTCGTTCTTTTTCAACTTCGATGCTTCGTGGAGGGTTTTGGGCGGGGTCGTCATTCATAATTGGTGCGGGTTGGGAGTTTCCGATAACGAGGGCATGCGGTATGATTAAGCAATGCTCATGTAATAGTTACCTAAAATCGCCAGCGGTGAAACACTGGAAAGCACTTCAACTCGGAAAAATCATATTTCCTTGCCATCCAGCAGGTTGCACGCACAGCCGCCCTGATGTGTTTTTGTAATTTCTACTGCTGCGTTTGCTGCTGTTTCTGTTCGCGCAGGGCCAGGGCAACGAGGGCTGTGCGCGCGGCCTGCTCTTCGGCCTCTTTTTTCGAGCGGCCTTCGCCTTCACCCAAAACTTCGCCGTTTACCACCAATTCAACCTGAAAGACCTTCGCGTGGTCCGGCCCGGTTGTCTGCCGCAACCGGTAGATATGCGCTTGGGCCAATCCACGTTGCGCGAGCCATTCCTGCAAACGGCCTTTCGGGTTATCGCCGCTGAGCAA
This sequence comes from Verrucomicrobiota bacterium, assembly GCA_013285985.1. Classification (GTDB taxonomy): domain Bacteria; phylum Verrucomicrobiota; class Verrucomicrobiia; order Opitutales; family JABDGR01; genus JABDGR01. Next base: position 39,812 of record JABDGR010000002.1, on the reverse strand, counting down.
TTCTGCGCGCAATTCGTCGAGGTCGCCAAACCATTTCAAGACGACATCGCGCGCCGTCGCAAAATCGCTGTCCAGATACACCGCGCCAACCAACGCCTCGAAGGCGTCCTCCTGCGACGACATCCATTCGCGCCCGCCCGCGGCGGCGTCGCCCTTGGCCAGGCGCAAACACGCCGGGAGGCCCAGCTTGCGCGCCAGCGTTGCCAGCAATTCGCCCTTGCCCAGTGCCGAACGCGCCCGCGCCAGTTCGCCTTCACGCTCGCCGGGCAGATCGTGAAAAAGCCGCTCGGCCAGAATCAAACTCAGCACGGCGTCGCCCAAAAACTCCAGCCGTTGATTGTGCGGCACGCGGTGGCGTTCCTGCTGGGCGAAGGACGGGTGCGTCAGCGCCTCCTCCAGTAAGTTCTTTTTGCGAAATTTATACTTCAGCCGCTCCTGCAAGGCTTCGAGCGATGGGTCACGCGGCTCGGCGCCGCCAAACCGGCGCGTCACATAGCGCGTCAGCCGTGCGAGCAGGGAATCCGCCGGCGCCTTGGCCGCGCGCGACACCGCGGGCTTGCTGCGATTCCTGGACTTTTTTGCGGGCATGGCAAAACCGGCGCGGCCGTTCAAGTGGCCTTCTCCGGCAAGGAAAACCTTTTGATCATTTCCGTGGCCAGCTTCCCATACGCCTGCGCCCCAGAGCACAGCGCGTCATATTCAAAGATGGACTGGCCGAAGCTCGGTGCCTCGCTCAACCGCACCGACCGCGGAATGACGGCGTCAAAAACCAGGTTGGGGAAATGTTTGCGCACCTCGTCGGCCACCTGGCGCGAGAGGTTCGTGCGCACGTCATACATCGTCAGGATGATGCCGCCGACGGAGAGGCGCTCGTTCACCCCGGCTTGCTTCAATTGTTCGACGACGCTCAAAATCTGGCTCAGTCCTTCCATCGCGAGGTATTCGCACTGGAGCGCGATGAGCAAATGGTTGGCGGCTGCGAGGCTGTTCATCGAAATCAGCCCCAGCGCCGGGGGACAGTCGAGGATGACCGCGCCAAAGCGGTCGCCGTCCACGAGCGGCTTGAGCACCTCTCGCAATTGCACAAGATAATCGTCCTTCTGGCCCAATTCGATTTCGATGGCGGCCAAATCCACTTCCGAGGGGATGAGGAATAAATTTTCCTGGCGCGTCGCCAGCACTTTTTCCGTTGCCGTGCCCTCGCCATGCAGCGGGCCGTAGAGGCTGCGCCCGGCTTCTTTTTCGAAGCCCAAGCCGCTCGTCGCATTGGCCTGGGGGTCGAGGTCCACCAAAAGTGTTGGCACACCCCGGCGCGCCAGCCCGAAGCCCAGGTTGATGGCTGTGGTGGTTTTGCCGACCCCGCCCTTCTGGTTGGCAATGGTGAAAACAGTCGCCGGCATGATGCCCCGGCATCTTGCCTGACTCCGCGCCTGAGTCGAGACTAGAAGAAAACGACCCCCCATGGCAGCATTTAACCTGGGTTCCGTGCCTTGCATTCCGCGTTTTACTTCTTATTTCTTCATTCTTAGTTTGTTGACGTGTCTTCTCGCACAAAATCAGTCCCGTCCATCAAGCCCGCCGTCGCGTTCGCCCAGCGGCTGGCGTGGGCGGAGCTTGATCCGGCTTATCTGCGCCAGATTATCACCCTCGCCCGCGAAGAGGACCTGGCTGGCGCGGGACTGGCGCGGCCCGTCACCCCCGGCGACGTCACCACTTCCGCCCTGGTCAGCGACGCCCCGGCGCGCGCGGATTTTGTCGCCCGGCAGCCGTTGACGGTCTGCGGGCTGCCATTGCTGCCGTTGATTTTTGAAAGCTTCGGGTCCAAATGCGTGGTGAAGCCCGCGCCGGGCAGGGTTGACGGACAAACCGTCGCCAAAGGCGCGGTACTGGCCACCGTCACCGGCCCCGCCGCCACGCTGCTGAAAACCGAGCGCACCGCGCTGAACTTTTTCCAAAAACTTTCCGGCGTCGCCACACAGACCACGCGCTACGTCGCCGCGCTCAGTTCGAGCACCACCAAGCTCCTCGACACCCGCAAAACCACGCCGGGCTTCCGCATGTTGGAAAAATATGCGGTAGCCTGCGGCGGCGGTTGGAACCACCGCCTCGGCCTTTTCGACCGCGTGCTTATTAAAGACAACCACCTCGCCGCCGCGCACGCGACCGCGGGTGAACGCCTCGCCGCCGCCGTGCGCCAGGCCCGCGCGCGCCACCCCAAGCTGCTCATCGAGTGCGAAGTGGACGAACTGGCGCAAATCCCGCCTGTGCTCGAAGCCGGCGCGGACGTCGTGCTGCTGGACAATTTCGCGCCTGTCGATCTAGTCAAGGCCGTGGCCCTCGTTGGCCAACGCGCCTGCACCGAGGCCAGCGGCGGCGTCACGCTCGAATATCTCCCGGAACTCGGCCGCATCGGCCTGGATTTTATCTCCTGCGGCGCCCTCGTCCACCACGCCCCCTGGGCCGATATTGGGCTGGATTGGCAGTGAGTGATTTTAGGCTTTCGGTGGCGTGCGCTCTGCCCTAAAGTCCGGCTCCTTTTCTCATCATGCCAACCGCCACCTCAGACATCGGGCTCGTCGGCCTTGCCGTCATGGGCCAGAACCTCGCGCTTAACATCGCCGACCACGGCTTCCGCATCTCCGTGTTCAACCGCACGGCCTCGAAGACCGACGCGTTCGTCGCCGAAAACCCCAACACGCCCGGCGGCCTCGTGGGCTTTGCCAAGCTCGAAGACTTTGTAAAGTCGCTCAAGAAGCCGCGCAAGGTGGTCATCCTCGTGAAAGCCGGTACCGCGACCGAGGCCGTGATTGACGAGCTGGCCGCGCTCTTTGAGGCGGGCGACATCATCATCGACGGCGGCAACGCGAATTGGAACGACACCATCGCGCGCGAAAAACGCCTGCGCGACAAGGGCCTGCGCTTCATCGGCAGCGGGGTTTCCGGCGGCGAGGAAGGCGCGCGCTTCGGCCCTTCGCTCATGCCCGGCGGCACGATGGACGCGTGGAAAGAATTGGAGCCGGTCTGGCGGGCCGTCGCCGCGAAGGTGGACCCCAAGACGGGCAAGCCGCTCGAAGGAGCTGCGCCGGGCAAGCCCATCCAGGGAGGTGTGCCCTGCACGGCCTACATTGGCGCGGATGGCGCGGGCCACTACGTGAAGATGGTCCACAACGGCATCGAATACGGCGACATGCAGATGATTTGCGAAGCGTATGACCTGCTCCAGCGTCTGCTCGGCCTCGCTCCGGCCACCGTTGGCGACATTTTTGCACAATGGAACACGGGAGTGCTCGACTCATTCCTCATCGAGATTTCCGCCGCGGTGCTCAAACAAAAAGACTCTGTCACCGGGAGGCCCTTTGTGGACATCGTCCTCGACACCGCCGGACAAAAAGGCACCGGCAAGTGGACCTCCACGAGTGCGCTCGACATGGGCGTGCCCGCGCCGACCGTTGCCGAAGCCGTGTTTGCCCGCTGCATCAGCGCCATCAAGGACGAACGCGTGGCCGCGTCGAAAATCCTAAAGGGCCCGACGAAAAAATTCTCGGGCAACAAGGACGAATTGGTCAAGGCCGTGCACGATGCGCTGTATTGTTCGAAAATTTGCTCCTATGCGCAGGGCTTCCAGCTCATGCGCGAGGCGCAGAAGGAATACAAGTGGACGCTTAATTTCGGCGAAATCGCGCAAATCTGGCGCGGTGGGTGCATCATCCGCGCGGCCTTCCTGCAAAAAATTACCGAGGCCTACGCCCGCGACGCCAAACTGGCGAACCTGCTGCTCGACCCGTATTTCCGCGGCCAAATTGAAGCCGCGCAGGACAACTGGCGGCGGGTCGTCGCCCTCGGCGCGGAATTCGGCGTGCCGATGCCGTGCTTCTCCAGCGCGCTGGCGTATTTTGACGGCTACCGCGCCGAGCGCCTGCCGCAGAATTTGCTCCAGGGCCAACGTGACTTTTTCGGCGCGCATACCTACGAGCGCGTGGACCAGCCCCGCGGCAAGTTCTTCCACATCGACTGGCCCGACCCGAAGCGCCCACAGTTGCCGATGTGAAGCCGCGCAACTGGTTTTCTATTCCCGAACCATTCCCCACCCCATGGAATTTCGACAACTTGGCAAATCGGGGTTCAAGGTGCCGGCGCTGAGCCTGGGCACGGCGACATTCGCGGGCGGCAAAGGTTTTACCGAATGGGGCAACACCGACGTCAAGGAAGCCACGCGGCTCGTGGATATTTGCCTCGAGGCCGGCGTCTCAATGTTTGATTCCGCGGACATTTATTCCGCGGGTGCGGCGGAGGAAGTCCTCGGCGGCGCCATCAAAGGCCGGCGCGACAAAGTCATCATTTCCACGAAGGCAACGTTTCGCTTTGGCGACGGGCCGAACGATGTCGGCTCCTCGCGCGCGCATTTAATCCAAGCCTGCGAAGGCAGCCTGCGTCGCCTTGGCACCGATTATATCGACCTGTTTCAATTGCACGGCTTCGACGCTTTGACGCCGGTCGAAGAAGTGCTGCACGCGCTGGATGACTTGGTGCGCGCAGGGAAAATCCGGTATATCGGCTGTTCGAATTTTTCCGGCTGGCACATCATGAAGTCGCTCGCCGTCTCGGAAAAATACGGCCTCGCGCGTTACGTGGCGCACCAGGCCTATTATTCGCTCATCGGACGCGAATATGAATGGGAGTTGATGCCGCTAGCGCTCGACCAGGGCGTCGGCGCGGTGGTGTGGAGCCCGCTCGGCTTCGGGCGGCTCGGCGGCAAAGTGCGGCGCGGGCAAAAATTGCCGAAGGTCAGCCGCTTGCAAGACCCATGGACGGTGAAAATCGCTCCGCCGGCCCCGGATGAGGAGGTTCACCGCATTGTGGACGTGCTCGATGAAATCGCGAAGGAAACCGGCCATAGCGTCGCGCAAATCGCCATCAACTGGGTGTTACAGCGGCCCAGCGTGTCCACCGTCATCATCGGCGCGCGCAATGAGGAGCAGTTGCGGCAGAACCTCGACGCCGTGAATTGGAAGCTCACCGCGGCGCAAATGGCCAGGCTCGACGCCGCGAGCGCCAAACCGCGCATTTACCCCTACTGGCACCAGGCGCAATTTTCCGAACGGAATCCGTTCCCGACGAGTTGAGCACGGCCAACGCTTCCCCCTCGACTGGCCCGACGAAAAGCGTTCAGAATACGCCGCATGACCCCCTTGGAACCGGCGGCCAAATTCCGTCGCGTGTGGCTCTTCGTCCTGCTCAGCCTGGCCGGGGTGCTGGCCCTGGCGCTTTTATTGCCGGATGATTTGTTCCTTTCCGCCGCGGGGACGGACTTGACCGGGCAGTTCGCGGCGTGGCGCGCATTTGCGGCAGACAGCATCAGCGCAGGACATCTGCCGCTTTGGAACCCCTACACCTACGCCGGCCAGCCGTTTCTGGGTGATTTCCAATCTGCCGAATTATATCCGCTGAACGTCATCTTTTTGTTTTTGCCGCTGGTTCAGACGCTGAATTTGTCGTTTCTGCTCCATTTGCTGATTCTGGCCTGGGGCATGGGCTATTGGTGCACGCGGCGCGGGTTTCATCCCGCCGCCTGTGCACTGGCCGGGTTTACGGCAGCCTTGTGCGGACCGGTTTTTCCGCATTTATTTGGCGGGCATTTGGCGAGTGTGTGCTCCATGGCCTGGGCGCCGTGGATTTTGATTTTTCTGGAAAACGCCTGGCGCGGACCCGCGCGGCGCCCGTTGCTGCTCGCGGCCATGGGCGTGTGCCTACAAATTCTCGCGGGGCATCCCCAATATGTCTTCTACACCGCCATTGCCGCCGGGTTGAACGCGCTGGCCTTCAGCGTGACGGATCGTTCTCTTATCCGGCGCGCGCTGCCAATGACTGTGGTGGTATATGCCGGGGCCGCGGCGCTGGCGGCGGCCCAACTTTTACCAGGTTTTGCCGCGGCCGCTGAAAGTGTGCGCCAGGGTAAAGTGGAATTCAGCTTCGCGAGCTCATTTTCCTTTCCGCCGGAAAATCTCCTGACGCTCTTCGCTCCATGGTTTTTTGGCCATCTACCCGTTGAAACCTATTGGGGCCGCATTTATTTGTGGGAGGCTTCCGTATTTATGGGCGTCTCGGGCGTGATTCTCGCCCTGTTTGCCCTCGGCGATCGCGAACACCGCCGCCCGGCCCGCCGGGATTTGGCCGTCGCGGCGCTGCTCTTTCTGCTCGCCCTCGGGGGGCATACTCCGCTCTTGCGCATCCTTTACGATTATTTCCCGGGTTTTGGGTCTTTCCGCACCCTGGCCAAGTTTTCTTTTCCGATGCTGCTCTTCGTCATCCTGATGCTCGGCGCGGGCGCCGACGCCGTGGTGCGTGGCCGGCTGGAGCGCAAATTTTTTGCACGAGGTGTGCTGGCGGTGAGCTTGCTAGTGGTGGTGGCGGGAGGTTATCTCGTGGTTAGCCCCGAAGGCATTGCCGCCTTGCGGAGCTTCATCGTCGGCACCCACGAAAGTTACCTTGGGCGGGTTGGCTATCCGCCCGAGCCGGCACTAGCCACCCTGGGCGCCGGCGCCGCCCATTCTTTGCTGCTGGCCGGCGGGCTGGGGCTGATTATCGGCACCAGCCTGATGGCGGGATTGCGTCGGCCGGAATTTCGCTGGGTGCCGCTGGCGTTGCTGCCGCTCGAAATGCTCTCGTTTGCATGGGGCGGCCTGGGCACGTCCCGCTGGCCCGAGGTGATGCCTGATATTCTGGCTGCCTACGTCGAAGCGCATCCCGGCGACTACCGCGTGTTAAACTTCGACCGCGAGGACAACGGGTACTTTCTTGGCGCACCCGATTTATGGGGCAACGACCCGGCGGTGCTCAAGCGTTACGCCGAGTTCATGACCTTCGCCCAACAAGGGCCGATGGATCATGTCACCCAATACGTGGAATTCAAATACCTGCCGCCGATTTTGTCGCTGGTCCGCTTTCGCTTCGCCTTTGTGCATGCGGACAAGGGCTATCAAATCGTCGAAGGCCGCGGCGCATTGCCGCGCGTCCTGCTCGTGCAGCATTATCAGGTGCTGCCAAACCGCGACGCCGTCTTCGCCGCATTCGCCAAGCCGGATTTCGATCCGCGCCAAACAGTCTTGCTTGAAACGGAACCTACCCCACGTCCGCAACCCTCCGCGATAGCCAGCACGGCCAAAGTGACGGACTCGACCACTGACTCGCTCAGCATCGAAGCGGACACGCCCGCACCGGCCATCCTCCTCATCACGGATTTATACAGCCGCGACTGGCGCGCCCGCCCGCTGCCGGGCAGCACCCAAGACCATTATGACGTTCTGCCGGGAGATTATATTGTGCGCGCGATTCCCCTGGCGGCGGGGCATCACCACCTGATGGTCGTTTACGACCCACCATCGTGGCATACGGGCCTGCTCGTGACCGCCGTAGCGTGGTTAATCTGGCTCGGTTGCTGGTGGCTGCCGCGCCGCAGCCCAGGTTAGCCCGGCCGATTTTACTGCCCGCCAAGCAATGATGGCGGCAGAAGGCCTTGCGCGTTGGTCTGCAAACGGATGGACGGCAGAACCCACTGATCCGCGGCCTTGTAGCAATCAAAGGCCACCCATATCGGCCCTTTTTCATATTTAATCACGGCATAGACAATTTCCGTGGACGCAGTAATCGGCACGACTTTGACCAGCTCCCAGCCAAGATATTTCCCGTAACCCTTCTCAAAATTCGCCAGATTGTTGCCAAAGGTGAGGCGCGCCTCGCTGTTTTTTTCCATGGGCGATCCGACGTACCAGGCATTTATCGCGTCGGCGGAAGATTTTTTGTAGGCCTCAAAGCCTTTGGTCACGACTTCCGGAACCGCCGGCGCAGCGGCCGGAGCGGCATAGATGAGGCCCGGCGTGACAAGCGCCAGAAGGAGGGCGAAAATGATGGCGGATGGTTTTTTCATGGGGACGGGGAATAGAACAAAACCAACCATCCAGAGCGAGCGAAAAGATGACCCCCAACTGGCCGATTATACCCGCGCCACCTTTGGTTCTTGGCGTTGCGTCCGCTGCTGTTATTACTGGCCATTACCGGCATGAGCGAAAAAAAATCCAGCGTCAAAGGCACCGCGGCGCTGCGCGGCCCCTTGAACCAGCCGCCGCCCGACGGCCCGGCCGCCGCGGCGGAAGCCGTGTTGCGCCCGCCGTCCTTTGACGATTTCACGGGCCAGGCCAAAACGGTCGAACGCCTGCGCGTCATCGTCGGCGCGGCCAAAGCCCGCGGTGAAGCCCTGAACCATGTGCTGCTTTCCGGCCCGCCGGGCCTGGGTAAAACCACCCTCGCCTTCATCCTCGGCCATGAAATGGGCCGGAAGGTGCGCGTTACCTCCGGGCCGGTCATCGAAAAAGCCGGCGACCTCGCCGGACTGCTTACCAACCTCGCCGAAGGCGACATCCTGTTTATCGACGAAATCCACCGGCTGTCGAAAACTGTCGAAGAATACCTTTATTCCGCGATGGAGGACTTCCGCATCGACATCCTCATCGACCAGGGCCCGAACGCGCGCAGCGTGCGCCTGACCATTCCGCGCTTCACCCTCGTCGGCGCAACGACGCGCACCGGCCTGCTCACGGCGCCACTGCGCAGCCGCTTCACCCTGCAATCGCGCCTCGATTATTATTCCCGCGAGGAACTCGTAAAAATTGTGCGCCGCACCTGCCGGCTGGTGAAAATGGACCTGGACGACCACGGCGCCCAAGTCATCGCCGCCCGCGCCCGCGGCACGCCCCGCATCGTCAACAACCTGCTCCACTTCGTCCGGGACTACGCCCACCAGCGCTCCCAAGGGGTGATTACCGCCGCCGTCGTCGAAGCCGCACTCGAATTGCTGGAAATTGACAAAGCCGGCCTCGATGAAATGGACAAGCGCATCCTGCGCGTCCTGGCCCACAATTATAAAGGCGGCCCCGTCGGCGTGAACACCATCGCCGTCGCCGTCGGCGAAGAGGAGCACACCCTCGAGGAAGTGCACGAGCCGTTCTTAATCCAGGAAGGCTATCTGCAACGCACGCCTCAGGGTCGCGTTTTGACGGAAAAAGGCTGGAAGGCGGCCGGGGTTGTTCCTCCGGCCAATGCCGGGCAAACCGTGTTGTTGTGATTTTATATCTCGGTAACGATTGCGGCCAGATTTACTTCGCTCGAGGGCCCCTGCTATTTTGGATAAATCCACCAGCGCTGGCTCCATTGCTGGAAGGCGGCGTCCTGGGCGTCCCACGTGCGGAAAAAAGCCGCCACATCGGCGCGCCGGCCCTTGGTGCTGATTTCCTGAAACCAGGCGGTTGAGCCAACATATTTTTCGAAGCTGTTGGCCTCAGTCCCGCTGAGTTTACCGTAAGGATTGCCGTTGGGGTTCCACGCGGCGTCGAGCTTCATCATTTCGAATGCGAGCCGCGTCGGTTCGACCGCGTTCCAGTCGGTGATATTCACATAAACGCCGGAGCGTTCGGTGCCTTCTGCATCGCGATACGTATAAGACACAAAATTGAGGCCGGCCAGGTTGAGCGCGTTCATCGTTGCCGCCACGTCGGCAGGCCGGCGATTCGGATAATTCAAAAATCGGAAAGGGTACGCGGTGCCGACGCCATGTTGAAACTTGGCGGTGTTAATGGCCCCTGCCAGCCCCGCCAGGCTGTAGCCGAACGCCGCGCCCACCGTCGGAATATTCGGCGAGGTGGGTGCCCACTTCAGGCCTGTGTCTTGCCAAATCATCGAACGGCGCCAGCCGTTCATGGGCACAACTATGAGCTTTCCGCTCACGCGCACGTTTTCGGGCACATCAAGCCAGCCGGGGTTGTCCTTGGCCATTTGCGCCAGTTCGCCGATGGTCAATCCAAACACATAAGGCACGCGATAATCGCCGACGTAGCTCAACCACTTGTCCTCAATTATCGGCCCGCCGACCTTCAAGCCGCCCAGCGGGTTGGGGCGATCAAGGACAACGACGGTTATATTCTGCTCGAAGCACGCCTCCATCGTTTTGCGCAGGCAACTGATGAAGGTGTAGGAGCGCGTGCCGATGTCCTGCAAATCCACCACCATCACGTCGACGCCCTTGAGCATGTCGGGCGTCGGCTTGCGGAAATCGCCGTAAAGCGAATACACAGGCAGCCCGGTTTTCTTGTCCACCCGGTTGGCCACGGGGTTGCCCGCCGCCTCATCGCCATAAAGACCATGCTCCGGGCCGAACAGCGCGACGAGTTTTACTCCCGGCGCCCGCCGCAAAATGTCGATCGTGCTCACCCCGTCGCGGTTTACCCCCGCCGGATGAGTCAACAGCCCGACGCGCCGGCCTTGCAGGTAGGAAAAATTTTCTGCGGCGAGCACATCAATCCCCAGGGCCACACGCGCGACGGGCGGTGGTACGGGCTTGGGCGTTGCCGCCGGTTGCCGAGGGGGTGTCGCCGATTGGTAAGGCGATGGATAGGCCTGTGGGTTGGCGTAAGTTTCCTCCGGGGTGGTCGGCTCTGGCGCGCGGGCCCCGCCACCGGCGCACCCCGTGCTAAAAATGGCTGCCACCCACGTCAGCGCCGGCAGAAAATGAAGCCAAAACCTGGAACCGGAATAGACGGCGAGCTTCATCGGTGGGTTAATGCGGACGCGGATGATTTTCCTAGTCGCGAATTTGTCACAACGCAAACCATTCCCGACAGGCCTGGCATCCTTGACACCGGGAGCATTTTGAATCATACTGCTCTCGTAAACTTAAAGTTTCCGACCGCGATAATTTGCATGAGCAAGTTTCCCATTTCCTGGCGCGCATGAGTGGCGTTATTGCGAAACCCGCCGCGCCCCGCGCCTATTTGGTTGGCTTGCAAGGGCCTGACCAGACCCGCGAAGAGGCGGAAGCGCTTTTAGAGGAACTGGCTGAATTGTCCGCCAACCTGGGGCTGACCATACCCGCACGCCAATTGGTGCGCATCCGCGAACTCAACCCGCGCTTTTTGCTCGGCACCGGCAAAACGCAGGAAATCATCGCCGAAGCCAAAGCCCACGACTGCGAGTTGGTGATTTTTGACGACGAACTGCACCCCGCCCAGCAGCGCAACTGGGAGGCTGAAAGCGGCCTGATCGTCATTGACCGGCAGGAAGTCATCCTCGACATTTTCGCGGCCCGCGCGCGGACCAAGGAAGCGCGGCTGCAAGTCGAGCTGGCGCAGTCGGAATATTTTCTCCCGCGCCTGCGCCGGGCCTGGAGCCACCTTTCCCGCCAGCGCGGCGGCGGTGTCAACCAACGCGGGGAAGGCGAAACGCAGCTTGAACTCGACCAACGCCTGGTGCGCGACCGCATCCAGCGCCTGCGCGCCGAATTGGCGACGGTTCGCAAGCAACGCGACGTGCAGCGTCGCCAGCGCCTGCGCGTGCCGTTGCCCACCGCGGCCATTGTCGGTTACACCAACGCCGGCAAATCTTCGCTACTCCATGCGCTCACCGGCGCGCATGTGCTCGCCGAAGACAAATTGTTTGCCACGCTTGACCCCGCGACCCGCCGTTTGCGCATGGCCTCGGGCCGCGTGTTGCTGCTCACGGACACGGTGGGCTTTGTGCGCCGTCTGCCGCACCGGCTGGTCGAAGCGTTTAAGGCGACGCTGGAAGAAGCCCTGGTGGCAGATTTTCTTATCCATGTCGTGGATGCCTCCAGCCCCGAGGCGTCTGCTCACCATGCGACGACCATGGCCGTCCTCGCCGAACTGGGCGCCGACCACGCGCGCATCCTGACGGTCTTTAACAAACTCGACCGGGTGGCCGACCCCTTGCGACTCACTGAACTGAAAGTCCAGTTCCCGGGCGCAATTTTCTTAAGCGCGCATACCCGGGAGGGCGTGGACGGCTTGCTCGCGCGGCTGGAAGACCTGGTCGCGGAAGAATCCATCCCGCAGGCCCTGCTGATTCCCCATTCGCGCTACGACCTGATCAACCGCCTGCACCAAGCCGGAGCCGTCCGGCGCGAACAAGCGCGCGCCGAAGGCGTTTACGTCGAGGGACTGCTGCCGAAGCGCCTGCTTGAAACCGTGCGCGAATACGCCATCCCGGCGGAAATCGCGAAATTACAGATGCCGGAACAAGCGGGCGACGCGGTGGCGTGATTTGCAATAGAGGAAGCTCGCCCCCGGGCGCGCTTAGGGCTTCGCTTCACGGCCGACGCCCGTCGCATGCAGCTCGGCGACTTTGTACTTGAGGAGTTTGCGCCGCATCCAGTCGAGCGCCGCATTGACAGTGCGCGCCTTCACGGTAAGCCGGTCGCCGGAAAAAAACATTTTGCGCGACCAGGCGCCGACGGGTGACGAATAGCCAAGGAAAACGGTGCCGACCGGCAATTCCTTGGTGCCGCCTTCGGGCCCGGCCAGGCCGGTGACGCTGAGTGCGTAGTCCGCGCCGAAACGTTCGGCCGCGCCGGTGACCATGGCCACCGCGGTTTCCGCGCTGACGGGCCCGTGCTGATCGAGGAGGCTTTCGGGCACGTCGAGCATTTGCAGTTTCGCGTCGTCGGTGTAGGAGACGACGCCACCGAGAAAAATTTTTGACGCCCCGGGAATATCCGTTAAAGCACTGGCCAGCAGGCCGCCCGTGCACGATTCAGCAACGGCGAGCGTGGCCGCGCGGGCCCGCAGTTCGTCGAGCACAACTTGCGCGAGGGTGGCGTGGCCGAAGCAGACAAAGTCCTCGCCCAGCGCCGCACTCATTTCGTCGCCGATGGCCTGAAGCTGGGTCGGGCCAAAGTCGCGCGCCGCCGGCGCGATGCGAACGTCCACCACGCCCTGGTGCGCGCAAAAAGCCAGCCCGAGGCCGGGGTATTTATCCACGATGGGGCGGATGCGCTGCTCGACGTGGAGTTCCGGAACGCCCGCAGTGCGCAGTTGCAAATAAGCCTCGCCGGAAGACAGCACCCCCGCGGTTTGGAGCCGCGGCAGAACTTCGCTTTCAAACATCGGCCACAGTTCATTGGCCGGGCCGGGAAGCATGACGAGGATTTTGCCGTCCTTCTCCAGATAAATTCCGGGGGCGGTGCCGGCACGATTGCGCAACGGTTGCGCGCCGCGCGGACGGTAACATTGTTTGCGATCCAGGTCATTGATGCGGCGGCCCGAGCGCGCAAAGCGTTCGACAATGGCTGCTTCGACCGCGGGGTCGAACTCGAGCGGGAGGCCCAGCACTTGGGCGATGGCTTCGCGCGTATTGTCATCCGAAGTCGGCCCGAGACCACCGGTGGTGACGATGACATCGGCGCTCTGCCAGGCATCGCGGAAGGCGGCCTCAATGTCCGCGGGGGCATCCCCAACCACGATGTTGCGGCGCAGCGGCAGGCCATGTCGGGCAAATTCGCCGCCGAGGTAATCCAGATGCGCATTTGGGCGGAGGCCCAACAAGAGCTCGTCTCCCAGGGTAAGCAGGTCGAGTTTTTTCACGGATATATATTTTGCGGCGAGCCCAGGAGAACGCACTGCAAGTGCATAATATACAGCAATTCCCGGAAAAATCCAGTGGCAGAATGACGTAGGGTTGCCAAGCTGCTTATTCCGGCCTGCCCTACGCCCGCCTCGGTTTAATCTATTCGCTATAGCCTTGTTCGTCCGGGAAATATCATCATGCTCAAGAACCTTCCGTTCTTAGTCGCCACCCCACCAGCACACACCCTTGGTTATGAAAGTTCCCGCTTTTTGGCCATTCCGTCTTCCGCTAATTTTTTTGGCGCCGTTTTTTGTCAGCTTCGTCGCGCTGCCCGCTGCGGCAGCGACTTCCGCTGACGCCGCACCGGCAACCGTGCCCAGTATTTTTGTCTGCGGCGACTCGACGGCCAGAAACACCGGCCCGGGCGCCCAAGGCTGGGGCACGGCCATTGCCGCCTATTTTGACCCCGCGAAGGCGACGATCAAAAACGTCGCCCATGCCGGCACTTCGAGCCTTACGTATTATAACGGCGACTGGCCAAATGTTCTGCCACAGATCAAAGTCGGCGATTATGTGCTCATTGTCTTTGGCATCAACGACGGCGGTTTGGCCACGCCCGGTGGATTCGACGATGACCTTCATGAGCGCACGGATGCTCGCAGCCGGCAAACTTCGTCGGCACACACCTACGGCTGGTATATGTCCAAAATGGCCACGGACGCTCAAGCGAAAGATGCCCATGTCTATTTGCTTACGGTTACCGCCCGCGACATCTGGACCAACCCCAAAGCCACTTTCAAAGACGCCGCCATCATCAGCCAACAAGAGGGTTATACGACTGCGGAAGATAAAATTGATCGCGCCAACTGGGGCAAATATCCCGAGTGGACGAAGGCCGTCGGCACGAAGTTTCACCTGCCGGTATTGGATCTGACCAGCCTCGAAGGCGACCAATACGATAAAATTGGTCGGGAAAAAATCATGGTCAACTACCTCGACCATAACCACACCACTCCCGCCGGCGCCGACCTTGTGGCCAAAATCATCGTCTCCGGCCTCAAGGCTTTTAAAAGCAGCCCCTTCACCGCGATGCTCTCGACCGAGGGGCAGACCATCGAAACCGCCGACGCAAAATACGTCGCCAACAATGAAGGCCCGCGCGTAATGATGAATACACCGACGGCCCTGCTGGGCCAGGGCGCAAACGTGCTGCCTGTCAACCCGGTGCTGCCCACGCTATGGATTGTCGGCGACTCGACCGTGCGCAATGGTGGAGGCGATGGAAGAAACCTGAACCAGTGGGGTTGGGGCGCACCGATTGAATATTATTTCGACCTCGCCAAAATTAATGTCGTCAACCGTGCCCTCGGTGGCACGAGCAGCCGGACTTTTTTCAACAACAATTGGCCCGGCGTGCTCGCAAATGTAAAGAAGGGCGACTTTGTGATGATCCAGTTCGGCCACAATGACAAAAACGGCGATCTGACTGGCGCGAACGTCACTATCGGTTCGCTCAACGGCACCGGCAACGAAACCCAGGAGGTGACCGGCCGCAGCGGCCAGCCAGAAACCGTCCACACCTTCGGCTGGTACCTGAAAAAATTCGCCGAGGAAACCAAAGCCCAGGGGGCGACGCCCATCATCTGCTCGCTCATCCCGCGCAAAATCTGGGAAAATGGGAAAATCATCCGCTCCAACGCCGGCTATTTTTCCTATGCCGATTGGGCCGGTGACGTGGCCAAGGCCGAAAGCGTGCCATTTATCGACCTCAACGCCATCACCGCCCGCAAATATAACGAACTTGGGCCGGACAAAGTTGAACCGCTTTTTGTGCCTATGCCTTCAGAGCACACCCACACCGATTGGTATGGAGCGATTATCAACGCTGAATCTGTCATCGGCGGTTTGAAAATGCTGAAGGACGACCCCTTGGCGACATATTTTTCCGCCCGTGGTCAGGCAATCCCTGCGGCAGATCCGGCCAACCCCGCACTCGATGGCACTTCGACCGCCGAATCGGCCGCTAATGCCGCCGCCGCGCGCAAGCAAACGCCCGCGCCCGCACAGTAATTATCCCCAGCCTGAATCCTTTCCATGAAGAATCTTCTTTTTCTCCTTGGGTTGCTCTGCGTGGCAACGGCCTCCGCCCAAAACGCCGGTTCCGGATCCACGTCAACGCCGGTGCCCGGCACGGCTTCCACACCCGCCCCGACGCCGGACGAAGTGCCGCTCGAATATTTCCGCGCCGCCCAAATGGGCAAACTCGCCGTGCCGGGCGCACCGGGCAATGGCCGCTACTTCCCGCCCGTACCCGCCGACCCAAAACTGCCGACGCTGTGGCTCATCGGCGACTCGACCGTGCGCAATGGCACCCTTGGCGACGGCGTGGGCAACATGAACCAGTGGGGCTGGGGCGCCCCACTCACCTATTATTTCGACATCAAAAAAGTCAACGTGGTCAACCGCGCCTACGGCGGCACGAGCGCGCGCAGTTTTTACGAAGGTTTCTTTTGGAAAAATCTGCAGCCGCAAATCAAGAAGGGCGACTTTGTCATCCTGCAATTTGGGGCCAATGACAATGGCGGGGCCGACTTGCGCGGAACGGGCGACGAAACTCAGGAGGTCACCGATCGCAGCGGCCAACCCGCCACGCTCCACACCTTTGGCTGGTATCTCAAACAGTTCGTCAAGGAAACACGCGCCCAAGGCGGCACCTGCATCATTTGTTCCCTCACGCCGCGCAAAAATTGGGTGGATGAACAGCATTTTCGCCGCGACAACACAACCCACGCCGCCTGGGCCGCCGAAGCTGCCAAGGAAGTTAACGCGCCCTTCATCGACCTTTACGAACTCATCGCGCGCAAATACGAGTCCGTTGGCCGCGCTCAAGTGGATCTCTACTATATGCCCACCCCCGAAGTTGCGGCGCAGACCGGGGGCCGGCCCGAAGGCCTTCATACCGGCTGGGATGGCGCGGTGGTTAATGCCGAGTGCGTGTTGAGCGGACTCAAGGCGCTGAAAGATTGTCCCTTGGCCGGCATGTTTTCGACCCGGGGCAAAGCGGTCAAGCCCGCCCCGGCGGAATGCGTCGCAAACAACGCCGCCTCCGGCGAATCTGCGGATGCAGTCAAAAGCACTGCCGCCAAACCGGCTGATGCCGCGGTGAAAAACTAGGGTGTGAATCTAAAAGGCCGGCGAGCCCTCATTTAGCCTGCGCCTTCGGCAAGGGCAAATCACTCGTGTAAAACCCCTCGGTAAAATTATAGGCAAACTCCGGGCTGCCATCCTCCTTCCACTGGTAAACCGGGCCGTTGGCGGCATAACCCACAAAATTGCGCGGAAGATCGCGCGCCAGCGGCCGCGCATCCCAACTGGACTCGTTTCGCTTCAGCCCGTTGCTCCAATAATGCGCCCATACCGCAGTGTTGTTTTTCAAATCATGGGTCCAGCTCCACAGTTTTGTGCCTTCGGGTGACCAGAAAGTTTCCTCGCCGGTTTTACGTCCGCTTGCGTAAGTCACCTCGTGCTCCTTGTGCCCGTTTTCATAGTAATCCGTTTCCATGCCATCCAATAAGTAGCGGCCGTTCGGGCATATGCGCGCGCTCCATTCCGCGCGCACTTTGCCGTTGGCGTATTTTTCGGAGTATTGTTTGACGGTGCCGCCAGTTGTTTCCGGCGCAATGTCGCCGGCATTCGAAGAAATCCAGGCCTCGTTGAACTCGTACTCCAGGCAGGGCAGCGTCTTCGTGCTTAGCACATGAATCACGCCGTTCGGCGCCTGCCGGGCCGTTACATAACCCAGCGTGCCGAATTGTCCGCCGTCCTCGGATGGGACTTCGACCGGGAGGCGCTTGAAGGCCCAATTCGCGCCGTTGTCCTTCGAAATGGCCACGAAACAACCCTGACCATAGGTCCAGCCGTCGGGCGGCGGCTGCCGCGCCTTCAAATTGTAATCGTCGCTCACGAACAAAAGATTTCCATCCGCCAACCGGATCATGCTGGGCCGCTGCCCGCTATTTAACGCCGGAAACGGGGAAGCCACGCCTTTGGTCCAGGTTGCGCCCCAATCCTTGGAGTAACTGACCGGCGCCCAGCCGTTGATGCTCGTGTTTTTGCCGCCAAAAGACAACAAGTTGCCCTTGTCATCCAGCGGGACAATGGGTGAATGGCGCGCGCTCGTGCGACCTTCCATTTGCTGCCAGTGCACGCCGTCGTCCTTGCTGCGCCACAAAAAACTCTGGGACTTGGCGCCGTCCATCGCAAAATAGATCGCTCCATCCGCCGCCCGGAACGCGCTGGTAATCGGCTGGGCGGTAAAATCCTTCGCCGGTTCGTCGAGTTTTGGCAGCGACAACGCCCAGGTCATCCCGTTGTCCGTCGTCGTCGCAATTTTAAAGGGCAGTCGCAGATCGTCGCCGCGTCCACCGCCGAAAAACCACACCTTGCTGCCGTCCTTCCACATCAGCCCCGACTGGTCGTTGATGCCCTTGAAGTCCATGAAAAGCTCCGGCATGTCCCATTCCTCCGCTCCATAGCGCAGCCGCGCCTGAATGAACGTGGTCGTATTCGCGCTTTCGCTTTCGCCGCGCGGCGTGCTGAAATAAATCGCGAGAGAATCGCCATTGGGCAGGATTTCGAAACCGGGCGAGTGATTGTGCTCGAACACCCCCGGGTCCATCCCTGTCAGCTGTATCTCGCCGCTCCGCGAGGTGCTGGGCGGCACGGGCAACGCAAACCGCACGGTGAAATACGGAACTTTCGGATCCGGCCCGAGCTTGGCCACGTCCGTCCCTTGTTTTACCGCCGCCTGGTTGAACGGGTACGGATTCGCCGGCACATCTTCAATCAAGTTTGCCGAGCCCATGGCAAAGCCTGCGGCGGCAACGTGGATGTCTTTAACCTCCGCGCTCGGCGTGGCGGCAGTTTGGGCAGGTAACCGGGGGCCGGCCGACCCGGCCAACACCAGCAATAAGATAATCCGGATTTTCAACAACGACGAAACATTCATGGCACAGGGGGTAAACTGACGGTTGGGGCGGCGAATAACCAAAGGGTGGACTAACAAAGCGCGGCCGCCAGCGCCTCGCAACCCAAAAGCAAACTCCGCAAAATCGCCGGTCCTGAACGCACATCATGCCAGCGGAGCCTTTTGCCATTGCCAGCGTTGCCAGGCGGTGGTTAGGAATTGCCCCTCACCCCCATGTGTTTATGAAGCCATTCCCCGCTATTTTCTTTTTGCTCGCCACTCCATTTATGTCCGCTGCCGATTCCCCAGCCACGGCCACCGCGTCGGCCACCACCACTGCCGCCGCAACCACGCCGCCGCTGCAAGACAAACAGATTTTCCGGATGTGGGCGGGCGACGCGCCCCTCCAGCACGGCCAGGACCCGGTGCAGGACATTCCGACAATTCAGGCTTTTGTGCCCGACCCGGCCAAGGCCACCGGCGGAGCCTTGGTTGTCTTTCCCGGCGGCAGTTATGCGACTCTCGCTGCGGATAAAGAGGGCACCAAAATTGCCCAATGGCTGGCGAGCAATGGCATTGCCGCATTTGTCGTCAAATACCGCCTCGGCTCGGCCAATTACCACCATCCGGCGGAAATGCTCGACGGCCAGCGGGCCGTTCGCTTTGTGCGCACCTACGCACCCGCGTGGAAAATTGACCCGAACCACATCGGCGTGATTGGCTTTTCCGCCGGCGGGCACCTCGTGAGCACTCTCGCCACCCATTTTGACGAAGGCGATCCAAAGGCCGCGGACTTTATTGATCGCGCGAGTTCGCGGCCGGATTTGCAAATCCTGCTCTACCCCGTCATTTCGATGAGCGACGACGCCATCGCCCACCAACGCTCGCGGGACAACCTCCTGGGCCCGAACGCGCCGGATGATTTGAAAACCTTGCTGAGCGGCGAAAAACAAGTCGCGCCCAACAATCCGCCGGCATTCATCGTCCATTCCGTCGCCGACACCACGGTACCCATCGCCAATTCTGACGTCTATGTGGCCGCCTTGGAGAAGAACAATGTGCCGGTTGTCTATCTGCGCGGTTCCTACGGCGGACACGGCTTCGGCCTCACGGACGCCTGGGCCCCCCAATGCATCGCCTGGCTGCGCACGCAAAAGTTTTAGTCAAAGAGCCGTCCCTGCAAGTTGAAAGTTTGATTCCGTTTGCCACCTGCATCAGCCGCGCCTGAAAATTCTGCCGGAAATTGCATCATGGTTGATAATCCCCAGCAGGAAAGTGCGTCCCCGCGGTCAACCCCTCCCTCGCGCCTGAAAGAAAAACTGCGCCAGCTGCCGCATCGACCAGGGGTTTACCTGATGAAAGACCGTTTTGGTTCCATTTTATACATCGGCAAGGCCCGGGATTTGAAGAAGCGCGTCTCTTCGTATTTTCAGCGCGGTCGCCGCACCCATTTCGAGCAGCCCAAAATTGCCGCGATGGTTTCACTTGTCCGCGACCTGGACATCGTCGAGGTGCGCACGGAAACCGAGGCGCTGCTGCTCGAAGGCAAGCTCATCAAGGACTGGCGGCCCAAATATAACACCGACTTTGTGGACGACAAACGGTTCCTGCTCGTGCGCCTGGATGCGCGCGAGGCCTTCCCGCGCTTCCGGCTCACCCGCTTGCGCCGGGAGGACGGCGCGCGCTACTTCGGCCCGTTTGCGAACGGCGGCCTGCTGCGCCGCACCCTCGCCGAAATGCGCAAGCAATTTGGCATTTTGCTGGGCGACACCTCCGCGCCCACCCCGATTGCTGGCGGCGAACTTTACCGCCTTTACGACGACGCCCGCGCGGAAATCTACGGCCAGGCGAATGAAATTACCCAAGCCGATTATGCCGCGCGCCTACAAGCGGCCACCGATTTTCTTGAAGGCAAGGCCCGCGTCTGGCTGGCTGATTTGCACGGCAAGATGCTCGCCGCCGCCGAGAAGCGCCAGTTCGAGCGCGCCGCGGAATTACGCGACCTGCTCCAGGCCGTCGAGCTGACTACCGCCAACACCACGCGTGACCGGACCTTCCGGCGCTCTCCGCGGTTAAAAAACCCCCAGGCCGCCGAAGGCGCGCGCGAACTGGGTGCCGCACTGAAACTGCCCGCGCCGCCACGCACGCTCGAATGCTTCGACATCTCGCACATCTCGGGCGAGTTCGTCGTCGCCGCCATGGCCCGCTTTGTGAATGGCGCACCCGATAAATCCGGCTACCGCCTCTTCCGCATCCGCGGCGACATCCACAACGATGATTTCCGCGCGATGGAGCAGGTCGTGGGCCGGCGCTACGGGCGCTTGCACCGCGAGCAAAAGTCTTTCCCGGATTTGCTCGTCATCGACGGCGGCAAGGGGCAGGTGCACGCCGCGCTCAAGGCCTTTCTCGCCCTCGAACTCACGCCCCCGCCTTTTATTGGTCTGGCCAAACGTGAAGAAACGATCGTGTTCCCCGATGAGCGTGCCGGGTTGAAATTGCCGCCGCACTCGCCCGCCCTCCAGCTCCTACAGCGCCTGCGCGACGAAGCCCACCGCTTTGCCAACACCTACAACGCGAAATTGCGCTCGAAAAAAATCCGTGAAAGCCTGCTCGATGATTTCTCCGGCCTCGGCGAAAAGCGCCAAGCTGCTCTGTTTAAAAAATTCAAGAACCTCACCCGCCTCCGCTCCGCAACCGCGGAAGAACTGGCCGAGACCCCGGGCATCGGCGCCAGCATGGCTGCGCGGTTGAAAGCCTACCTTGCGGTGGTGAAGTAAAAGCCTGCTGCCAGTAGTCTCGGTGTGGTCAACCGCAAGCTTGGTTAAAAGTACTCCGGATGTTGCGTTTTCAGTGATTTTTCAAAGTCGTCCACATCTTTGAAAAGCGGATGAGTTGGCAAGAGTCGACGACCGGCATCCCAGCATGCCCAAGCTTCGCCAGGTGCAAAACGCTTGTAATAGAGGTCGCCGAGATCGTGCCAGACTCCAACCATGTAAGGATGTTCATTGAGAACTGCTATGAGCAGCTTTACTGCATCGTCGGCTTGTCCAAGATGGTCTAAAATGTTGGCCTCGTATATGTTTAAGAAAACTTTGCCCGACTTCGCTTTCATCTCGAGAGAACTCAACACGGTGATTGCCGCCCTGCCTTCCTCTTCATTTTTCGGCGTTATTGACTTGATGAGCAACGCGGCATCACGGTCCTGTGTCAGGGCATCACGGTAAGTGGAAAATTCCGGCGGCATTTGCTGCCCTGTGGCCAAGGTGTATGAGAGGAACAACAGGACGGCATCAAGATTATGTCCCGCCTTGGCCTCGGCCACCGCCAAGTTTTTCAAGTCGTCGCAACGGGCAGAGTACTGTGCGTGATCAAGCGTGTTGGCCTTCGCGCAAAGAGCTAGCGCCGGGACGTCCACCTCTTTCAGTCCGGCCAATTGTTCCAGCGGAGAAAATTTGTGTTCCACCCGGTCGAAACTCAAAAGAGAAAATTGTTGGTGAATGATCGCCGGGCCATAGTGGTAAATGTCAAAGTGGCTCGGCAACGTGGCTGCTTTTTGCCAGGCATCAAGTATGTCCGGGTGCAGGCCGCATTGATAGCGGATGAACCGCACGAATTGCGCCGCTTCAGTTGCATTAAGTTTTTGGCCGTCGCTGGTACGGGAGAACAACGGTTTGCCCTCGAGGGCGTAAGTGAGCGTGGTGTCGGAAGCGACCGGCGGCGGCAACGAGGGGCTGTCGGGCGCACGGATTGAAAGTTCATTTTCCGCATACCTTCCCCCCATGGTGACATCTTTGACCGCTGCGGCGGACAGGACTTTTGCCAGTGAGAGGCGGTTCTGCAGCTCTTGCACACGGAATCCAACAATGGAGTAAAGCGAATAAGCCGCATAGGTTTTGTCCTTGGAAAATAACCCATAAAATTTCAGGCCGCTAAAATCAATTAGCGTGCGGCCTTCCTCGCTCTCTTCATCAATGTAGTTGCTGCCCAGGAAAACCTTGGCATGCAGCTTGCGGCTGGTGTGGCTGGGTGGCGTCTTTCCGTCGTTCTGCGCGGGCACATCCTCATCCTCGATAATGTCAAAAACCAGATGCAGGTCCGCCCGGGCCAAATCCGGGCCAAATAACAGCACGGCCAGAATCAGGCCGAAAAATTTGGTTTTCATGGAGTGTAACTGGAGCCGCGCCCTCACTTTTCTTACTAACGACGGATATCTCGTCTGGCAACCTTTCCCTTGTCAATTCAGCAGCTTCTGCCGCGCTGGACTCCAGCAGGTGGTGCGCCCGCCGATTTCCGCGCGACGCAAGGGCTTTTTGGTTTTTGGGCAAAGGCCGCCGTCCTCCCAACGGTGGTTGAAGAGCCAGGTGTCGGGAATATGGACGTTCAAATCGGGTGGAAGCTTTCCGCCCACTCCCGCGATAACACACAGGGCGTCATGTGCCACTTTTTGAATCGCTGCGTGGAGTTTTTTGGCCGTGGGTAAATCGGCCGCTCTTCCCGACGGGAGCGCGGGATGCAACGCAGCGCGCCAGAGGATTTCGTCGGCCATCCAGTTGCCAATGCCGGGAAAATATTTTTGGTTGAGCAACACCGCCTTGAGCGGTGCGCGGGCATGGCGTTGCAAAACCTTGCTCACAAATTCCGCCGTGAACCCGCGCGACAAAATTTCATTGGGCAGATTTTGCAGCCAGGGAGGGCGTTCACCCATCGGCCCTCGCCACGCGCGCACGCGGCCGAATTGACGCGGATCGTTGAAAACTAGCGTGCGTCGGGCGAGACTCAGAATAAGAGCGTCGTGCTTTTGCGCGAGGTAATCCACCGGCTCGGCGTGCATTGAGCCAGTCATGCCGAGGTGGACGCCGAGCCAGAGAAATTGTTTGGTCTGGTGTGGCGTCTTAAACACAAACCACATCTGCTTTCCGTGTGTCGCGGAGTCAGCCAATTTCGCCCCTGTCAAAGTTTTTGCCAGCACTCTTACTCCACCGGGAAATTCCCTGGCCAGACTGCGATACACGCGCGAGCGCGAGTTCGCCTCGGCGGCATTCACGGTTTGCCGCGCGCCGGCCGCCCACCAGCGACGGCGGTAAAACTCCACTTCCGCGAGTTCGGGCATAAGTTGCGTTAAAGTTGACCACGGAGAACACGGATGTCGCAGAGAACACAAACTAATTGTTTTCGTCGCTGGGTTTGCTTTACTCTGCGTTCTCTGTGTCATCCATGGTTAAATCATCCAAATATGTTGACTGGGGCCGCACGGACTACCGCGCGGCGCTCGCCCGGCAGGTCGCGCTGCTCGAAGCGCGAAAGTCCGGCACCGTGACAGACACACTGGTTTTCACCGAGCACAACCCGGTGTTTACCCTCGGCGCCCGGCGCGGCGCGGAGAAAAACGTGCTCTGGGACGCAAAAATGCTGGCCAAGCAAGACATTGAAGTCGTCGAAGTTGGTCGCGGTGGCGACGTGACCTACCATGGGCCCGGGCAAATCGTCGGCTACCCGATTGTCAGCCTCGAGCCCCGGCGTGATTTGCACGAATACCTGCGCGTGCTCGAGCAGACGATTATCAATGCCCTCGGCTGCTTCGGCCTGGCCACCGCGCGTCGCAAGGGGCAGACGGGCGTGTGGGTGGGAAAGCGCAAAATCGCCGCCATCGGCGTGGCCGTGCGCTCCTGGGTGGCCTGGCATGGTTTCGCGCTGAATGTGGATGGCGACCTCGCGTCGTTTGCGGGCATCATCCCCTGCGGCCTCGGCCCGGACATCGGCGAAGTGACTTCCCTTACCCGTGAACTTGGTGCTGACAAAACGCCGACAAAAGATGAAATCAAGCGCGTGCTGGCGGAAGAATTTTGGAAGCTCTATAATGACTATTTGTCGACGAGTGGCCCCGCAAAAACGCGGAAGAAAAAGCGGTAAAATTTTAGTGCCAATTCGTGAAATTTCGTGGATAATTCCCCCTTCATGGAAACCGCCCGCAAGCCCGACTGGCTCCGCGCCAAATTGCCGGCTGGCCCGCGCTATCGCCAGACGCGCGAGCTGGTGGACAGCCATGAGCTGCACACCGTCTGCCAGTCCGCGCAATGCCCGAACATGGGCGAATGCTGGTCGCGCGGCACGGCGACCATCATGATTTTAGGCAACATCTGCACGCGCTCCTGTTCATTCTGCGCCGTGCAAACCGGTCGGCCCACCGAACTCGATTTTGGCGAACCCGCGCGCGTGGCCGACGCCGTGGCCAAGATGGGCCTGCGCCACGCCGTTATCACCTCGGTCGCGCGCGATGACTTAACGGACGGCGGCGCGAGTGTGTGGGCCGCGACCATCCGCGCCGTGCGCCACCGCAACCCGCAGACGGCCATCGAAGTGCTCATCCCCGATTTTCGTGGGCAGACCGAGCCGCTCGACACCGTGCTCGACGCCCAGCCCGACATTCTTAACCACAACCTCGAAACTGTCGAACGCCTGCAACGCCCCATCCGCAAGACCGCGCGCTACGACCGCACGCTCGGCCTCCTGCACCACGCCAAGGGCCGCGGCTTCGTTACCAAGTCCGGCATCATGCTCGGCCTCGGCGAGCGCGAGGACGAAATCGCCCAGGCCCTGCGCGACCTGCGCGCCGCGGGCGTGGACATCGTGACTATCGGCCAGTATTTGCAGCCCTCGCCGCAACACGCCCCCATTGCCCGGTGGGCAACGCCGGAGGAATTTGTGCGCTGGCATGATTTTGGCATCAAAGAACTTGGCTTTGGCGTCGTCGAATCCGGCCCGCTTGTGCGTTCGTCCTATCATGCCGATGAGCAGAGCGCCCGCTACGGCGGCGAAGCGGCCAGCGCGTAGTTTTGTTTTTTCGGCCCACCCGGTCTTGCCAGCGCCGCTCCGGCCCGTTTTAGTGGCAGGCTACTCCCGTGTCCTCGCGCCTGCGTTCATTATTCGGCTTTCAAGAGAGCGGCCTTCTGCTGGTCGTGCTCGTCCTGGGCCTCTTGCTGGCCGGTTTCGGCGGCAGCGTCCAACAGCCCGTGCTGGTGCGCGGGGCGGATGGCGAAGTCACGCCGCAACTCAACGCCGCGGGCGAAAAAGTCCTCGTCACCCGCAATCGATTTCTCAACGCGCGCAACCTCGCGCAACTGGCCAAGGACACGAGCTTCATCGGCATCATGGCGGTGGGCATGGCGGTGGTGATTATTTCCGGCGGCATCGATTTGTCCGTCGGCGCGATTTACGCGCTGGCGGCCGTCGTGAGCGCACTGGTGCTCCGCCATCTCGGGGAAACCGGCGCTTCGGCCGGGATGAGCGTGCTGCTCGCGGTCGTAGTCTGCGTGGGCATGGGCCTGTTGTGCGGGTTGGTCAATGGCGGGCTGATTGTCGGCCTGCGGATGCATCCATTCATCATCACCCTCGGCACGATGGCCATTTTCCGCGGCATCGCGCTCGTGGCCAGCGGCGGCCAGTCCATCGGCGATTTTCCACCGGCCTTGCAAAAAATCGTGAAGTTTGAAGTGGGCGATGGACTGACGCTGGTGCCGCCTTTCGTCATGGTGCTGGTGATGATTGCCGGCTGGATATTTCTTTCGCGTCTCGCGGCTGGCCGGCGCGTTTTCGCCGTCGGGGGCAACGAAGTTGCTGCGCAATACAGCGGCATCCAAGTGCAAAAGGTGAAGCTGGGGGTGTATCTGTGGAGCGGCGGGCTGGCCGGGCTGGCGGCGCTGCTGGCAATGGGTTACTACGGCTCGGCCTCTTCGGGCGATGCCAATGGCTATGAATTGAACGTCGTTGCCGCCGCAGTAGTCGGCGGCTCCAGTTTGACCGGCGGGCGTGGCTCGGCCCTCGGCGCGATGCTCGGTGCGCTCATCATCCAGATGATCACCACCGGCATTATCATTTTGGGCATAGACCAGAATTACAGTCAGATCATCACCGGTTCGGTCGTCGTCGCGGCGGTCGCGCTGGATAAATTCAACACCTGGCTCGCGCAGCGCCGCCTCGCCCGCCGCGCGGATTGATTTCTGCCGCCGATGAAATCCGACCAGGAGCTTTACCGCCGGCTGCGCGCCTTGCCATGGGAAAAGCTCTGGACGGAAGCAGTCCCTTCATTCGACCGCGCCTCGCCCCGCGAGCGCATGCAGAACGTCGCGGTTATTCGCGCGGTGGGCGTGGTGTTTGCCGAATCGGGAGCAACGGAACAGAAAACCGCCGTGTGCGATTGGCTGAAAAATCTTTTGCGCGACCCCGCCGAAAAAATCCGACGCTATGCCATGGCCGCGCTGCCCAAAATTGGCGCGGGCACAGGCGAGGAGCGCGAACTGCTTTCGCTGCTTGAGACCCCTTCAGGTGAGCGCGAAAAGAAATCCGTTGGCCGGGCGCTCGAAAAAATCGGCGGCGCGGCTACATTGAGCGCGGTGAGCAAAACGCCCGGGCTGCTTCCACAAACTGAACAGAAAGTGAAGGCCAGCCTCGCGCGCGCGGAAAGCCCCAGCGTCATCCGTCTCGACCGCGTCTTCACCCATTTCCGCGGATTACGCATTCACCTGCGCTGCCGGAAGGGCCTCGAAACGATTGTCCGCGACGAAGTGAGGGAATTTATCGCAAAAAACCGAAAATTTCGCCTGCTGGAATTTCGTGGTGAGTGCGTCGCCATTACGCCGCTCGCGCCGTTTTCCCTCGCGGAATTATACGTTCTCCGCTGTTTCGACACGCTGGGTTTCGGCCTCGGGGTCGTGCGCGCGCCGACGCCTGTGCAGTCGGTTGAGCCACTAGCCGAAGTCATCACCTCGCCGTTGTCGCGGCGATTATTCGAAGCGTTCACTGAAGGTTCGTTGCGTTATCGTCTCGCGTATGTCGGCCGGGGCCACCAGCGCGGCGCGGTCAACCTTGTCGCAAATCGCGCGTATGCGCTGTGCCCGAAAATTCTCAACGACGCCCGACAAGCACCCTGGGCGATTGACCTCCACCCCATCAAAGGCGGGTGCTCCGTGGAATTGCGGCCCAAGCTCACCCCCGACCCGCGTCTTTATTACCGCACGGATGACGTTTGGGCGGCCTCGCACCCGCCGCTGGCCGCGTGCATGGCCCGCATCGCGGGACGAGTGAAGGATGAAATTATCTGGGACCCCTTTTGCGGCTCCGGCCTGGAGCTTATCGAAAGCGCACTGCTTGGCGGCGTGAAGAGCATCCACGGAACCGACCTCGACCCCGCCGCGCTGAAAATCGCCCAGGCCAACGTTGCCGCGGCGAAATTGCCGGAGCTGCAAGCTCGCTTCGCCTGCGGAGATTTTCGCGACTTCGCCAAAATTGAAGGCCTCGGCCCCTCAAGTGTCACACTCATCATCACCAACCCGCCCATGGGCCGGCGCATTCGCGTGCCGAGCCTTACTGGACTTATTAACGACTTATTCACCGCCGCCGCCCTGGCCCTCAAGCCCGGCGGCCGGCTGGTGTTTCCGAATCCTGTGCGCCTCGAGCCGAAAGACCCGTCTCTTTCACTTCACTCCCGCCAGGCGATTGACCTCGGAGGCTTCGAATGCCGGCTGGAAGTGTATGGTAAGCGGAACCGCTGAAGTCTAGCCGGATTGCCCTTTGTGCTGCACAACCCGCAGTTGCATTTCGTGGCCCGCTTGGCCAAACTGACGGCTCCCCATTCCCCATCCTTTCACCCCTAGCGTCAATACTCCCATGAGAATCCGCCTACTCCTGGCCGCGCCATTCGCGGCGTCGCTCCTGCTCGCCGCCAGTTACGGCACCTCGTCCAATTCAGCGCCGGCGTCCGCTGCTCCCGCGGCCAAGCCCCGGAAGCTGGTCATTGGCGTCGTCGCCAAGTCCAATAGCAACGCCGTGTTCCAGGTTGCGCGCATCGGCGCGGAAGACGCGGCCAAGGCGCTTAGCAAACAGTTGGGCATGGACATCTCGATTGATTGGCGCACGCCCAACGACGAGAACGCCCAGATGCAGGCCGACAACATCGAAGCCCTCACCACCCTGAATGTGGACGGCATCGCCGTCAGTTGCTCCGACGCCAACAAGGTCACGGATGCCATTAACAAGGCGGTCAAGAACGGCATCCCAGTGGTTACTTTCGACTCCGACGCACCCAAAAGCGCCCGCTTTGCCATTTACGGCACCGATGATGAAAAATGCGGCCAGCAGGTGATGTCTGAACTCGCCAAAATCATGGGCGGCAAAGGGGTTGTCGCCATCCTGGCCGGCAATCCGAACGCGCCGAACCTCCAGAAGCGCGTGAAAGCCGTTCAGGATGAAGCAAAAAAATACCCCGGCATCACCGTACTGCCGACCGTTAACCACAAGGAAACCGCGGCGGACGCCGCCGCCGCCGTCGAACAGACCATGCAGGCGCACCCGGAAATCACCGGCTGGGCCATGGTGGGCGGCTGGCCGCTCTTCACCGACAATGCATTGAAGTGGCAGCCCGGGTCCGTCAAGGTCGTCGCCGTGGACGCCCTGCCCGCGCAACTGGCCTATGTGCGCGACGGCCATGTGCAGGAACTGCTCGCCCAGCAATGCTACGAATGGGGCAACACTTCGGTGCACTTGCTCGTGGACAAAGTCCTGAACAAGAAAACCCCGCCTTCCTTTTTCGTGGCCAGCCCGCTGATCCCCGTCACCAAGGACAACGTCGAGGAGTATTCGAAGAACTGGGACAAGTGGCTGCCGAAAAAGTAGCGTGGCGTTTCTTGAGTTCCACCAGATTACGAAGCGCTTCCCCGGCGTGCTCGCGCTGGACGGCGTAAGCGTTTCCATCGAGCGCGGCGCCTGCCATGCGCTCGTCGGCGAAAATGGCGCGGGGAAAAGCACGCTCGGCAAAATCCTTGCCGGGGTTTACCAACCCGACGGCGGCGCGATTCGCCTGGAGGAAAAAGTTATCCACCCCGTCTCGCCGCACGCCGCCCGCGCGCTCGGCGTGGCGATGGTGCACCAGGAGCTGGCGTTCTGCCCCAATCTCAGCGTCGAGGAAAACCTGTGTCTGGGCGACCAGCCGCGCAACGCCGCGGGCTGGGTCAACCGCCGCGAACTGCGCGCCCGCGCGCGGGCGATGCTCGCGGAAATCGGCTCGAACATCGACCCCGCCACCCTCATCGGAACTCTCTCAACGGGTCAGGAACAACTGGTGCAAATCGCCGCCGCTGTCGGCACCGGCGCCAACGTCATCATCATGGACGAGCCGACGAGCTCGCTCTCCCTCGGCGAAACGCGCGAATTATTCCGCCTCGTCCGCGCGCTCAAAGCCCGCGGCATCACCCTCATCTACGTTTCCCACCGCCTCGAGGAAATTTTTGCGCTCTGCGACGCCGTTACCATCCTGCGCGACGGCCACCACGTCGTCACTGAACCCATTGGCGCGACCAGCCCGCAACGCATCGTGCGGCAGATGATTGGGCGCGAACTGCTCGTGCGCGAGCCGGCGCATTTGCAACGCTCTTATGGCGCCGTGCGGCTGCAGGTGGAAAATTTGTCCTCGCCGGGAAAATTCACCGGCATCCATTTTTCCGTGCGCGCGGGGGAAATCGTCGGTTTGGCCGGCTTGGTCGGCGCGGGGCGCAGCGAAGTGGCCCAGGCTATTTTTGGCCTCGACCCCGCCGCCGCGGGCACGGTGATGATGCACGGGCGCGCCCTCCGCCTCGGCTCCATTCGCGCGGCGCTCGCGGCCAAGTCCGGCCTGGTGCCCGAGGACCGCAAACGCCAGGGGCTGGTGCTCTCGATGAATTGCCGGGAAAATTCCTCGCTGGCGGCACTGCCGTTGCTCACGCGATTTGGCTGGGTCAACCGTCGCGCCGAACACGAACTGGCCGAACGCTACGCGAAACGCCTGCGCGTCAAAACTCCCTCGCTCGAAACATCCATCGCCTCGCTTAGCGGCGGCAACCAGCAGAAAATCGCGCTGGCCAAGTGGATTGCCCGCGAGTGTGACGTGCTCATCGTGGATGAACCCACCCGCGGCATCGATGTCGGCGCCAAGGCGGAAATTTACCAGCTGCTTGACGAACTGGCGGGTGAAGGCAAGGCCGTGCTGATGATATCCTCGGAGCTGCCCGAGCTTATCGGCCTGTGCGGGCGCGTCCTGGTCATGCGCGAAGGAAGGCTCGCCGGGGAGCTCCCGCGCGCCGAATTTTCCGAAGCGGCGCTGATGGGCCTGATGGCCGGCGTCGCGCAATCCGCGGCGTGAACCGGAGCGTCCATGAAAAATTTGTGGTTTAGCTTCCCGCGCCGCACGCGCCTGACCATCAGCCTTGGGCTGGTGGTGCTGGGTGTCTTGCTGGTGCTGTTGGATGTTTCTGGCGCATTATATTTCCTCCCCATCCTGGGGCCGGTTCCCCCTCTTCTCATTGGCCTCGGCCTCAGCTCGTTCGCCTACGAGTTCGTCTTTGCAGCCATGTTTCCCGAACGCTTTGTCAAACCTGTCCCAGAGGACATGGCTCAGCTCGACCTCGCCCAACACTGGGTGCAGGTGCCGCCGGAAAAATTCGAAGCCGTATTCAATGTGCTCGCGAAAGCCTTCGGCGGCGCGTTCGAAATCCAAAAACTCCATCTTCTAGCGGCAGCCGCGCATCTACATGTGGACCATCCCAAAGAATTCCCCCTCACCGTTCACCTGGATGGCGCGCCCGCCTCGGTGAACGTGCGCCTTGTCATCTCCGCCGGCGGGCTCATCGGCTGCGGATTTTTTGCCGCGCCAAAACTTCTTGCGCGCATCAAGGATGTCCTCGCGCCGATTCTGACCTAGCTGGCGCTCATTTCGACGAAGTCGTGCCTGCCGGTGAGTTCGTGGCGTTGGCAGGTGACGGGCTGGCGTTCTTCGACGCATCGGGCTTTTCGCCGCCATATTTGTCCAGATCCGTCAGCATTTGCTGGAGGAAGGTCTTGGCCGCGGCGAGTTCGGCTTCGTCGAGATGGCCGGTGCCTTTTTTATCGAACTGCTTGACGATTTGCTGGCGCAACGCGTCGAGCTCCGCCCCCGGCTTGGGCGCCTCGGTTTTTGCGCCAAAAAGAAAGGCGTGCAATTCGACGATTTCCGCGGCATCGAGCGTCTCATTCGGCGGCTTGCCGAAATGGCGCAGGATAAGCCCCCGCAATCCAAACAACGGCCCATTGGCATACGCGCCTTCCGGCGTTCCCGCGCGCGCCCCTCCGCCACCCGCAAACAAGGCATAGGCCTCGGCCAGCTCGGTGTTATCGAGTTTGCCGTCTTTGTTTTTATCGAAACGTTGCAGCAACATTTCCCGCACCGCCGGCACAAAGGATTCACCTTCGGCGGATCCGGTGGATGCCGGTGTCATCGTTGAAACCCCGGTCGCGGGCGCAGAATCGGCCGGTGTTGCCGGCTTGGGGCCAAACGGGTTGGCGGGCACTTCCGGGGTTGGCGGCGGCTTGGCTGGCGGCTCAGCCTCCGCTGCCCAGGCGATTCCCCCTGCACAGACTCCCACAACCACCCAGGCGAAAATTTTTTGCAGAGCATTGGCATTCATAAAGATAGAGGTGTTATCTATTGCTGCTCGCAGGAGGGATATCTGCCTGAAATTAGCCCTGACATCCCCCGGCGATAAAGTGTATAGTATGAAACAAACGCCCATTCCGAAAGTTGCCGCCCATGGCCCGGTTAATTGTCTTTCCGGCCTGATTTGTGCTCCTTTTTGCCCGTGTATCAACTCAATTTCAGCGACCAGGCCCTCGCCGCTCTCAAGCGGCTCCCCAAGCACGCCCAGCTCGCGCTCATGGAGCAAATCAGCGCCATCCAGCCGGACGAACTGGACACCGGGGCCGACCACATGGGCCGCTTTTCCCGCGAAGGCAAAATTTTCCACCGCTTGCGCGCGGGCGAATTCCGCATCTATTTCGAGGCCATGGACGAAACGCTCTTCATGCATTACATCCTGCACCAACACTCGCTCGCCGATTTCGTTTTCCGCTTCAAACTCCCCTTCACTGAAGAAACCCTCATCGAACAGCACCAGTCGTTCTGGAAATATTTGGAAGGCTTAAAGAAGTAGTACTGACGACGACGTCTTTACTTCGCCTTGGCTTGAGCCTGGTTGATCATTTGCGTCATGGCCGCGCGTTGTTCATCGGTGATGTTGGCGGATTGCAGGGCATTGAGGGCGGCGGCCAAATCGGTTTTTGCCCAGTTCGCGACCACATATTGGATCGCGTTGGTCCGGTTTGTGTCCGTGGTGATGGTGTTGGCCCATTGGAAGGTGGCGGCAGGGTTTTTGTCAACCTGCGCAATAATTAACTCTGCCACTGCGCCGTTACGAATGGGATCCATCGGCAGGGTTTGCATCCACTCCGTAGCCGCCTGCGGGTCTTGCGCCACCCAGGATTTGGCCAGGGCGCGGGCGGCGTTTTGTTGGGCGATGTCGCCGGAGAGTTCGTAAATCAAGTCCGCTGCCTGCGTCGGATCCTGGTTCGCCTGGGCCGAGATGAGGCTGATCATCGCCGCATCGCGGCTCGTGCCCTCCGGAAGGTTTGCGGCAAAATTCCACGCCGTCGAAAAATCCTGCGGGGCGATGTTGACCAGAATATTGTTGAGCGCCTGGTCCTTGGCCACGCCGTCGGGAAGCTTTTGCACAAAGTTCAGTGCGCCTTGCGTGTCAATCTTGGACAGGGCATCCGCAATGCCTGGAGCGGAGGGGAGCAGCATTGCGGGATCGCCGGATTTTTCCATGAAAGCAACGGCGGAGGCGGGGTCATTCACCGTCCAGCCCGCGACGATGGTGTTGAGGGCGGAGGCGCGTGCGGCGCTGTCAGTCGCCGGTAAATTGACCGCCCATTGGGCCGCTGCTTCCGGATCCAGCTGGGCCCAGCCGGTGGCGATTTGGCCAATGGCGGCGGTGCGCAGCGAGGGGTCGCCCAACTTGGCGAGCAAGGCGACCGCCGCGGAGGGATTACTCATGTTGTTCGATGGCATCGATATTAATGTGCCATCGTCCATGGTCATGGATCTCAATTGGGGTGAGGCCAGCATGGTGAAAAGATTGGTGACATCTCTCGTATAAGTATCGCCCGTCGCATTCTGGCCGAGCCAGGAGAGTGCTCCTTCGGGATCTGTACGAGCGAGGCCAGTGGCAATTACATTGACTGCGCGATCGCGGACGGAGGGATTGGTGAGTTTGTCCAGATATTGTGCGGCGACTCTTGGATCAATGGGGCGCGCAAACGGCGCCCCAAATTCAGCACCGATGGGAAGTAAAATGCCCGTGTATAATCTTTGCGCGTCTTCCGGTGAAAGTGTACCCACCCATTCAAGCGCGGCTTTGGCATCCTGCCTCGCCCAACGCAGGGCAAGCTGTTGCAGCATATTGCCCCTGTTGATGTCGGGCCAATCGGCCAAAAGCTTCACCGCTTCGTCTGGCTTCATTTGTAATAGAATGCCAAATATCCCGCCATTTGGGCCTGGGAGCGGATGGCCCTCAAGGATGTACTCGATTTCTGCCCCGGCGTCTTCCACAGACAAATATTCAGTGGGCGCGGCATTGGCCCGCGCGCGGGTCGCGCCCCATTGCGGAGACTTGGGCGGCGCAGACAACTGCGCCTCCGCCTCGTCCAACTTTTGCCCCTGGGTCAAACCGAGGTAGAAAGACGCGCCGATGGCCGTGATGGAAAAAATCGTGGGCCAAAGCACGAAGAGTATAAATTTTTTCATTGGCCGCTGTGATCGAAGTTTATTTGCCCGGCGCTTGCGAAAGCAGAAGCAAAATATTCTGCCGCTGGGCCTCGGCAATGTTGGCGGTCTGCACCGCCTGGGTCGCCGCCGCCAAATCTTTTTTGGCCATTTGGAGCACGCTGTCTTTCACGTAGGCCATGCGCGTGGCGTCGTCGGCTATGGTGTTCGCCAGGGCTACCGCCGCCGCTGGGTCGCGCCCAACCTGTATAGAAACATACTGCTCCACCGCGGTATCGCGCAAGTTGCCGGCCGGTTGCGTATTAATCCAAGTGGACAAACCGGCCGGGTCGCTCTTGGCCCAATTGAACGCCAAAGTGGTGGTGGCGCTCAATACGGCGGCGTCACTGCCGAGCTGCCCCAACAACGTTGCCGCCTGTGCGGGGTTGGTCCCGCTGAGGGTGGAGACGAGGCTGTCCATCGCCCCGTCGCGCGCCGTGCCCGTCGGCAGGTTCGCGGCATAATTCCATGCGTCGGTAAAATCGTTCACCGCCATCGTCGCCAGCACACCGCTGATCGCCTGGGTTTTCGCCGCGCTGTCGGGAAATCCATTAACCCAGTTCAACGCCGCTTGCGGGTCGTCCTTCGCCATGGCGGGCGCAAGCGCGGGAGCGAGTGTCGTGAAAAGCTGCGGGTCGGTGATGCCTTCCACGTAGCTCGTGGCGGCATCGGGGTTCTTTTTCGACCAGGTGGTAAACGTGGTCGCCAGCATCGTACCGCGTATCGCGCTGTCGTCATCTGGCAGAGTTTGCAACCAATCGAGCACCGCGCCTGGTTTGCTGACTGCCCAATCCAAGCTGAGCGTTTTTATGGCGCCGCTTCGATCTTGCGGGTCGTTTATCTTGTCGACCAAGGCCGCTCCGGCCGCCGGGTTAATATAACCGTAAGACCAAAAGACGGAATTCACGGCGGCGTCATAGGTCGCGCCGGTGGCGACTTGGTCGAGCCAGTCGAGCGTGGCGCTGGTGTCGGTCCGGTCGAGTGTGTTCCAATTGGCATTGCCCCAGCTTTGGGCGATATGGAGGATCAATTTATTACGTTCATCGGCATTCGTTATATCCTGAATATATTGCGCGGCGAGCGCCGGCTGGGATCCGCTGACATAAGCCAGGGTATTGCCCAGGGCCGAAGCGTTGGCCTCATCCAGGCCCGAAGCCCAGTCCAAAGCGGCTTTGGGATCTTGCTGCGCCCAAGCCACCGCTACGGCAGAAAGGGCGCTGGTTTTTTCCGGTCCTTGCGGCAGTTCGGTTGCCGTGGTGGTAATCAGCGCGGTAGCGTCGGGGTCTGCTGCGATCCATTGCTTGAAAAAACTCTGGTAGGCTTCGCTGGTCATCTTGCCGTGCGGAAGTTTCGCCAAAAGCGCGAGCGCTTGGTTTGGATCCAGCTTGGCCAATTTGCCGAGATCTTCGCCATCAACATAAAAATTACCCCCTCTGTCCATGGCCAGCGTTGAACTTCCCAGTTTTACGGTGTTTAGTTGCAGCCTGCTTCTCTCTTCGAGTGACAGATTTTTAATCGCGGCCAAGGCCAAGGGCGTGTGTGCCAGCCTCCATTGTTCCTGCCTGGTTTTGGTTTGTTTGGCGTAAGCCGCCGCAGCCAAATCAGCCTCGTGGGCCCGGCCGATAAAATACGCCGTTGTCATCGCCCCAGCGAGGAGCGCCGTCCGGATGAATGGATTGCGAAACGGGGCATTCATCAGAGAATAGGATAGTGACTCCAAGCAGCGTGGGTAAATAGCATATTTAGACGGCAAACACAGTTAGGGCTGGTTGTCAGAACCGTCCCGACACAAAGGTGAAAAGCCCACCCCAGCCAGGGTTTGACACGGCGGGGGTTTGGTAGTTTCCTTAAACTAATTGATTTTACCCGCCTGGCCCTCGTTGCCGGGCCAGTCATGCGCATCCTGCCCAACCCGCCGTCCGAAGAAGACGATGTTCCCGCGCCGTCGGCGTCGGTAAAATACCGGACGCCGGAGGAGGCCGCGCGCATCTATTTCCTGCCCAATTTGTTCACGGCGGGGAACCTCTTTTTCGGCTTCGTGGCCATCATCCGCTGCATCCAGGCCCGCTACGGGGATATCGCCGACCCGAACGAATTTTACACCGAGGCCGTCTGGTGCATTTTGTTCGCGGCGTTTTGTGACGCGCTGGATGGGCGCGTCGCGCGTTTGGGCGGGCGCGAGTCGCTTTTCGGGAAGGAATTTGACTCGATTGCCGACACGGTGTCCTTCGGCGTGGCGCCGGCGTTGATGGTGTTTTTCCTCATCCTCGGCCCGTCGCTCGGAAAATATTCCGAGCTTTTCCAACAGATTGGCTGGCTCGTGGGCTTTGTCTATCTTTTGTGCGTGGCCGTGCGGCTCGCTCGCTTCAACGTGATAACGAATCCCCTGGTGCCGGGCATTTCGAAGAACGCATCGACCAAGGATTTCATGGGGCTGCCGTCGCCGGCCGCCGCGGGTTTCGTGGCCTCGCTCGTGCTCGCCATGTTGCACATGGATTTTGAGAAGGAAACCCTCCAGCAATTCTCCATTTTGCTGTTGCCATTGCTCCTGCTGGTCGCGCTGCTCATGGTCAGCAATATTCCCTACCCGAGTTTCAAACACGTCGACTGGCAGACGCAGACCAAAGCCCGCCCATTCATTCTTTTCATCATCGCCATCGTCATCGCCTACCGCATGCGCTTTTTTTCCCCGGCAATTTTCTTTCTTTGTTATATTTTTTACGGGCTGGTTCGCGACTGGCGGCGCACTTGGCTGCGCAAGCATCGTCCGGCTTCCGAGCCCCCGTTGCCGCCGGAACCTGATGACCCCACCGAAGACGAGGCCTTTTGAGCACAAATGGCACCGCCCAAATGAACGAGGAGTTTGTGCACAACCGGCCAACAACTGCGATTTTCCCAAAAAGTCCGGTTCCTTGGTTCAGTTCTCCACCGACCACGGTTTTGCAAAATCTTGATGGCGGCCTCTTTTTGCAGTTGTCACGATACTCACAGCCCATAATAAGAGTATACTTAATTCTTATCCTATTATTCATCTGAGTATTTATGCGATTCGTGATTGCCAGCAACCCACTATCCCGGCTACCTTCCGCCCCATGAAATTCAAGATCAATCGGGACCATTTTGCCACGGGTCTTCAGCAGGTGCTCAATGTTGTCGGCACCCGCGCAACCATGCCGATCTTGAGCAATGTCCTCCTCCAGGCGGAAGACGGCGGGGTTGCGTTGACGACCACCAATCTCGATCTCGGCATCCGCTGCCGCATCAAGGCTGAGGTTTCCCAGCCCGGCGCACTTACCCTGCCCGTGCGCAAGCTCGCGGAAATCGTCAAGGCGCTGCCGAACCTCGAAGTTTCCATCGAGAGCACACCCGGTCATCAAGCGAAAATTTCTTCCGGCGGCTCGATGTTCCGCATCATGGGCATTGGCAAAGAGGAATTTCCCCAACTGCCATCGTTTGCTGACAAGCACAAGTTCAAGCTGCCGCAAGCCGATGTCGCGCGGATGCTGAAAAGCGTTTCTTACGCGCAATCCACCGACGAAAACCGCTACATTCTCAACGGGGTTTATTTCAATTTTGCCGACGGCAAACTCACGCTTGTGGCCACCGATGGCCGCCGCCTTGCGCTGGTCAGCCACGAAGTCGCCGTTTCGGAAGCCAATGCCGGCAGCCTGATTCTCCCCGCCAAAACCGTGGCGGAACTTTCCCGCCTGCTCGGCCAGGGCGCGACCGCGCAAATCACCTTCAACGATCGCCAGGCCGCGTTTGAAATTGAAATCGGCGAGGCCGCCTCCGGCAACGGCTTGGTGGACAGCATTTACCTCGTATCCAAAATTGTGGAAGGCAATTATCCGAATTACCGCCAGGTCATCCCGAAAGAAACCGAGCACCGCGTCAAAGTCGAGCGCGAGTTGCTGGCCGAATGCGTGCAGCGCGCCGCCCTGGTTACCAGCGACAAAAATAATTCCGTGCGGCTCAAAGCGACGAAAAATTTGCTCGAAATTTCCGCGCAAAGCCCGGAGTTCGGCGAGTCGCACGAAACCATGGCCATCGCCTTTGCCGGAACCGAAGTGCAAATCGCCTTTAATCCGCAATTCCTGCTCGATCCCCTGCGCGCCCTCGCCCACGACGAAGTGTTCTTCGAATTCAAAGACGAGCTCAGCCCCGGAATTTTCAAGACGCTCGACAGTTTTCTCTGCGTCATCATGCCGTTGCGGCTGAATTAAACACCCCGCCCGCCCCGCGGGAAATACTCCGTTTGCGTAATGGGCTTGGAATTATTCCAGTAAACGGACATGCTTGCGCCAACCCATGCCGACGCTTGACATCGCCTTTTGGTCCCTGCTGCTGATTTCCGCCGGGTTGACCTACGCGCAATACACCCTCGCCTCGCCGGTGGTGTCCATCTTCAGCCATTGGATTCGCTGGGTGCTTTTCTCCTGCGGCCTGGCGCTCGCCTCCGTTTATTTCGAGAGCGACCGCCCCGTCTGGCTCTGGCTTGCCACCGGTATTTTACTTTGGCCGTTGCTCGAAACGATGTATTCGTGGCTCGCCATCCGCGCCCTCAGCCACAGCACCCTTCCGCTTTTTCCGCGCTTCACGATTAATCGCGACGGTGATGCCTGGCCTAATCAGCGCCGCTTCGTCGCCCTCCGCGAATGGCTGCGGGAGGAAAAATTCCAGCCCATCCAATCCCTCAAGGCGGACCTCGTAGACGGCCAGGCTTTGCGCGTATCGGTGTTTAACGACAGCGACGCCGACATTCGCCTGCAAATCATGTTCATCCCCCAGCCGACCGGAAACGTGACCCTCTGCGCCGTGTTCACCTCCATCACGCAAAGCGGAGCGCGTCTGGTCACGGATAATATTTATTTGCCCTTTGGCGGTTTCTACCCCGAAAACTGGGAAGTCGAGCGCCACCCGTGGCTGCGCTCACCCGAGGCCCTCATGTGCCGCCACCTGCGCCGCCTCGCCGCGAGGCCGGAGCTGCTCGTGCCGTTCACCGACGACCCCATTCTCGACCTCAACCAGCAGCAGCAAATCCTCGAACGCACGAACACCGACTCGGGCATTCTCTTTCCGCGCAGTCTCCACGAAGAACACGGGATCCTCACCTGGGAGGGCCGCTACCGCGTCTGGAAGGAAGCCTGGCTGCTCAGCTACTTTGGCCTGCCGCGGCGGTACTAAGGCCGCGTCGATGCCCGCCTTTGCCCTTGCCAAAACGCACCCGTCCGTTACACGCTTGATTGCTATGAGCGACCGAGAACTACTGCCCGTCCGCTTCGACGATGATGACGAAGACGAGCCCGAAACGCCGGCCCCCGCGCCGGGAGCCAATGACGACGCCAAGACGCCGCCGCTCGGCGCCATGCTGCAGCGCAAGTTTCTCGAGCAGCGCAAAATTATGCTCTGGGGCGAAGTCAGCGACCGCTCCTGCCGCGAGGTGACGGAAAAACTCCTTTACCTCGAAGCCGAAGCGCCGGGCAAAGGCATCACCTTTTACCTGAA
The DNA here is from genome assembly GCA_013285985.1 of Verrucomicrobiota bacterium. GTDB lineage: Bacteria > Verrucomicrobiota > Verrucomicrobiia > Opitutales > JABDGR01 > JABDGR01. The sequence continues at coordinate 273 of JABDGR010000002.1, read as the reverse complement.
TTCTCCCGGCGGCTCCATCACCGCGGGCATGGCCCTTTACGACACGATGAAGCTCATCACCTCCCCCATCACCGTGGTGGTGACGGGCATGGCCGCCAGCATGGGCTCCATCCTCCTGTGCGCCGCGCCCAAGGGCAAACGCCTCCTCTACCCGCACGCCCGTGTCCTCATCCACCAGCCGCTCATCATGGGCCGCATCGTCGCGCCCGCGGTGGACATCAACATCCAGGCGCAGGAGATGGAAAAAATCCGCGAAGAGTTGAACAAAATCCT
>JABDGR010000001.1 GCA_013285985.1 Verrucomicrobiota bacterium | reverse complement strand
GATTTGCGGCGGATTGTTTTCCTTCACCAGCATGTCGCCGCGGCCAATGTCAATCTCGTCCGTCAGCGTGATGGCGACCGACAGCGGCGAAAACGCCTCCGGCAGCTCGCCGTCCATGGTATGCACGCCTTTGACGCGCGTCTTGAACCCCGATGGCAGCGCGACGACCTCGTCCCCGGGTTTGAACACCCCGCCGGCCACGCGCCCGGCATACCCGCGGAAGTCGTGGTATTTCGCCGTGTGCGGGCGGATGACAAATTGCACCGGAAAGCGCGCCTCAACGTGGTTCGCATCGGGCCGCACATACACCGTCTCCAAGTGATAAAGCAGCGCCGGGCCCTGGTACCACGGCATGTTCGCTGATTTGTCCACCACGTTGTCGCCCTTGAGCGCCGAAATGGGGATGAATGTCATCTCGACCAGGTTGTCGAGCCGCGAGGCGAATTGCTTGAACGCCGCGCTGATTTCGTTGAAGACCGATTCCTTGTATTCCACCAGGTCCATCTTGTTCACTGCAATCACCACGTGCTGGATGCGCAGCAGGTTCGCGATGAACGCATGGCGGCACGTCTGCTCGATGACGCCCTTCCGCGCGTCGATGAGGATGATTGCCAGGTTCGCCGTCGAGGCGCCCGTCACCATGTTGCGCGTGTATTGGATGTGCCCCGGCGTGTCGGCGATGATGAATTTGCGCCGTGGCGTGGCAAAGTAGCGGTAGGCGACGTCAATCGTGATGCCCTGCTCGCGCTCGGCGCGCAGACCGTCGGTCAGTAGCGCGAGGTCCACGTAGTCCGCGCCGCGCTGTTTCGACGCCCGCTCGACGGCTTCAAGCTGGTCCTCAAAGATATTCTTGCTGTCGTACAGCAGCCGCCCGATGAGCGTGCTCTTGCCGTCGTCCACGCTGCCCGCGGTGGTGAAACGCAACAAATCCATGTCTAAATAGCCGGTGCTCATAAAATTTAAAAATAGCCTTCTTTTTTTCGATCCTCCATCGCCGTGTCCGACCGCTTGTCATCCGCCCGGCCGCCGCGTTCGGTGATGCGCGCGGCGGCGACTTCGTCAATGATTTGATCTAGCGTTGCGGCCGAGGACTGAACCGCGCCGGTGCAGGTGGCGTCGCCGACCGTGCGGAACCGCACGAGCCGTTTCGCGGGCTTTTCCCCGGGCAACAGCGTGAGGAAGTCCGTCACGCCCAACAGGGTTCCCGAACGCTCGACGACTGGACGCTGGTGCGCGAAGTACAGCGTGGGCAGCGGAATGTTCTGTTGCTTGATGTACTGCCAAATGTCCATCTCCGTCCAGTTCGAGAGCGGGAAGACGCGGAAGTGCTCGCCGTGGTGTTTGCGGCCGTTGAAAATGTTCCACAATTCCGGGCGCTGGTTTTTCGGGTCCCATTCGCCAAAGTGGTTGCGGTGGGAGAAGAACCGCTCCTTCGCCCGCGCCTTTTCCTCGTCGCGTCGTCCACCGCCGAGCGCCGCGTCCGCCTGCAGCGCCGCCAATTTGTCGAGCAAGGTTATCGTCTGCAGTTTGTTGCGGCTCGCCGTGGGCCCTTTTTCCTCGACGACGCGTCCCTGCTTGATGCTCTCCTCGACGAGGCCGATTTCCAGCTGCGCGTCCATCAACTTCACAAACTCATCACGGAACGTAATCGTCTCCGGAAAATTATGCCCCGTGTCAATATGCACGAGCGGGAAGGGCAGCCGCGCGGGCCAGAACGCCTTGCGCGCCAGCCACGCCATCACGATCGAGTCTTTGCCGCCGGAAAAAAGCAGCACCGGGCGCTGGAATTGGGCGGCGGTCTCGCGGAGGACAAATACGGCTTCGGCCTCGAGCTGCGCGAGGTGGTTGACCAGGTAGGAAGGCATGGCAAAGACTCTAGTGCTTGTTTTTCAGTTTGTAGTGGGACCGCAGCGCCGCGTGCAGTTTTTCCAGGCTTGCCTCATAATTCAGCTTCTCCGTGTCGATCACCAGGTTCGCCGGCAGCGCCAGCGGGTCCTCAAATTCCTGGTCGTGGCCCGTGAATTGCGTGACCTCCCCGGTTGCGGCCTTTTTATAAAGCCCCTTCGGGTCGCGCGCTGCGCAGGTGGTGAATGAGGCCTTCACGTAAACATTGTAAAAATCCTTCTCACCGATGATTTCGCGCGCCAGTTGCCGCAGGCCTTCCCGCGGCGTGATGAACGACGCCACCACGATGACCCCCGCCTGTGCGAAGAGCTTCGCCGTTTCCGCCACGCGCCGGATGTTCTCGCGCCGGGCCACTTCGCCAAACCCCAGGTCGCGGTTCAGCCCCGTGCGGATGTTGTCGCCATCCAGTACCTGTACTATCCGGCCTTCTTCGAACAACTTGCGCTCCAAGCCCAACGCCAGTGTGCTTTTGCCCGAACCGGATAAGCCAAACAACCAACAGACCACCCCGCGCTGCCCCAGCCGCGCCTCTTTCTCGGCACGCGGCAGCATCTTGTCGAAGTGCGGGTGCAGGTTCCCCGGCACTTCGGCCTTGGTGCCTTTTATTTTGGGTTTCTTGGTCACGGCTTATCTTTGGTTCGTTACCCAACAAACCATAAATAAGCGCGCCCGTCGAGGAAAATTTTATAAGTCGTTGCTAAACAAACAAATTTAATTCCTTAAGCATATAGGCTCCAACCCTATATTGCAGAACGGATAAGAGTTGTTTGACGTTCCATTATCACTCGAAAGCGTCCACCCGCCACATGCCATTGACTTTTTTCCAACGCACCATGGTTTTGTTATCCGTGGGTTGCGTGAGCTTGTAAGTGGCCAGGTCGCCGGTCTCGTTATATTCCGGCGTCTCCGTCTGGGCGGCTTTGGTGGCCTCAATCAGCATTTTCACGGTGTTTGGAAAATCGGGGTTTTGTTGCATCATTTCCATCAATTGTTGGCCAGACACGTTTGGGGGCAATTGCATGTAATTGTCGGCGGCGTTGGCATAGTCGCCCATCTCCATCAGGCGCACAAAGTCATTCATCGCCGTGCCAACTTCAACCCGCGGATCAGCTATGGCCGCTGCCGCGGTTGGCGGAGGCTCAACCGTTGGGCTCCTCACCGGTGCGGGCTTGGCCGTTGGCGCGACCACCTGGGCCGGGACTTTGGCGATGGGTAGCGCCATGGTTTTGGTCGGCGGGAGGGCGGTCGCAACCGTGGCTGGCGGCTGCTCATTTGAACTTTGCAGTTTAATCGCCAGCGACAGGGCCAGCAGAATGAAGATAGCGACGGCGAGGACGGCTTTAGTTTTGGTGTTCATAGAAAATGCAAAAAGCGCGGCCAGCGATGCTCCTCCGGCCAGGGTGCCACCCGCTCCGGCCAGCGACGCCGGAGCAATTTTTTCCGCCAGTCCCACCGGCGCGGCCTGCACGGAATTCGCGGTAATGCTCGCCGCGAGCAAAGCGGAGGAAGCTTTCACCCCGCGCGAAGCAAAATACCCGCGCAGTTTTTCCAGCGCGCGTTCGATGCGCTTGTTCGCCGAGTTTTCGCTGAGGCCCAGCGTCGCGCCGACTTCTTGATGGCTCAGCCCGTTAAAATAACGCAACAAGACTGCCTGGCGGTCCCGTTCGCCGAGTCGCTCAACCGCCTCATCGAGCAGCGGGGCGATTTCCGCCCAATTGGCCGTCGGGGTCATGGGGTCATTTTGCATGGTGACGGCCTCCTGTTCGCGCGCGCGGCGGCGTTCCTCGCCGCGAATCGCATCAATGGCGCGGTGCCGCGCCGTGGTGTGCAGCCAGCCGGCGGGGCTGTCGTAGCGGCAAATCAGCCGCGCCTGCTGCGCCAGTTTCGTAAAAACACCCTGGGTGACATCCTCGGCAATCTGCGTGCTCCGGCTCACGCGCAACGCCACGGAATAGACCAGGTTCGTCTGGCGGCGCACCACCTCGGCAAAGGCGGCTTCGTCGCCCTGCTCGGCATAGCGACGCAGCAATTCGCAGTCGGTCGTCATCGGGTGTCTTTACCATTATACGACACCCGCGCCGCTTTCTGACATACTTTTTCAATTACATTCCGTCCAGATACCAAAAACCGTCCACTTTGTTAAATATCACCGCCTTGTGCCCGCCGACGGGCGGGTCGAGGGGGTAAGTCGCGCGGGTGCCGTCGCCATTTAACTGGGGGGTCTGGTCTGCAATCGCCTTCATTGCGTCCTGCATCGAGGAAATTTTCTTCTCGGTGCGCGGGTCCTGGCTAATTTGGGCGACGAATTCTTCCACCGTGCTTCCTTTCCCTTCGCCGGCAATCGCCTCCGGCGGCATCAGGGTTTTAAAGAAACTCAGGGTGTCGTTGGCATCGAGAAAATGGATGCCTGTCGCGATAGCCGTTTTCAAATCCACTTGCGGCCCGGCGATGAATGCCGGGGTGTTATTGGCCGTTGGCGAAATTGCGGCCGCGGCAACCGGCTTTGCCGCCGGCAATTGATTCGGTGGCTTGATTGGCGCAGGTCCGGCCGTCGGTTGGACAACAGTCGCGCCCGGTGTGCTCGCGCCGGGTTGCGGGGCCGTTTGCGGCCAGTTTATGCTGAGGGTAACCGCAATCGCCACGATGACCGCGGCGGCGGCGAGGATTTTGACTTTGGTGCTCATAAAGAGAATTTTCAGAAAAATACCACCCGCAGTTCCGCCCGCTCCCGCCAGCGACGCCGGGGTGACTTTCTCCGCCAGCCCCACTGGCGCGGCCTGGACAGAGTTCGCGCTCATCGCAGCCGCGAGCAACGCAGAAGAGGTTCTTACTCCTCGTGAAGCGAAATGGCTGCGCAGCTTTTCCAGAGCCCGTTCCACACGCTTGCGCGCGGTGTCTTCGCTCAGGCCCAGTGCCGCGCCAACTTCCTGGTGGCTCTGGTTTTTGAAAAAACGCAGCAGGACGGCCTTGCTGTCCTGCGCGGAGAGCGTGCCCACGGCTTCGTCGAGCAGTGGGCCGATTTCCGCCCAATTTGCTTCCGGCATGGTTGGGATGTTTTGCATGATGGCGGCCTCTTGTTCGCGTGCGCGGCGGCGTTCTTCACTGCGGATGGTGTCGATGGCCGCATGGCGCGCGGCCGTGTGCAGCCAGCCGATAATGGTATCGTAGCGGTAAAGCACTCCCGCCCGTCCCGCGAGTTTGGTAAAGACGGTTTGCGTGACATCCTGCGCAATGGCGTCATTCCGCACCACCCGCAGGGCGACGGAGTAAACCAGGTCGGCGTGGCGGCGCACGACTTCGGCAAACGCAGTTTCGTCGCGTCTGTCCGCAAATTGGCGCAGGAGTTCGCTGTCGGAGGGCATGGGCGGGGTCTATTTACCCATTATACGACACCCGCTCGAAAACCGGACAAAATAATCAACTCATGCCAGGGGGATCCAGCCGGTGCCTTTGCCCGCAACAGAATTTAATTCCCGCCTCGATTAGTCGGCAACAAAGACGGCGGTGGTGGGGACGGTGGCCCGTTGAAATACTCTAACTTCATATACCACTTGCCGTTGATTTTGATAAAGGTATAGGGGGTTCGTTTGTCGCCTAGCACGTATTCTCCATTAACCAATGTCGGCAGAATCAACTGGTAAGTGGCTTCGTCGCCAGTGGCGTTGAAGGTCGGTGTCTGCGTTTCCATTTCCTCGTAAGATTGCGCCGATGTTTCGCGCAGGGACTGCATGCGCGGGGCGACTTGCCATGGGGTTGTTTGCTGCACCTGATCCTGGAGATCCTGCATTTGTCTTACTTGTTCCAAATTCAATTTGTCCGGCTCGTCGTAGGCCTTCATAAGAGCCGCTTGGTCACCGGTTCGGAGTAAACGCGCCATATCGGCGATGGCGGTTTTCAAATCGGCTTGGGGATCGGCGGGCTCGGACAGAGATGTGGCTGTTTCGGACTTGGATGTCGCTGGAGATGGTTTTGGCGTTTCGACCTGCGATACTGACGACGCGGTGATTTTTTTGACTGACGTCGTCTCTAGAGCGGCTTTTTTCAGAGTATCTGTTGTTGGTCGCCCGAACCACCAAAGGGCGACACAGACAATGACAACGGCGATGGCTAGGGTGGCTTTGGTTTTGGTGTTCATAATTAAGGCGAGTAAAAATGCGCTGGCGGCGCCCGTAGTGCCAACCCCCGCCAGCGAAGCCGGAGTAACTTTCTCCGCCAGCCCCACCGGAGCAGCCTGCACGGAATTCACGGTGATGCTCGCCGCGAGCAAAGCCGAGGAAGCTTTCACCCCGCGCGAAGCAAAATACCCGCGCAGCTTTTCCAGCGCCCGCTCCACGCGCTTGTTCGCCGAGTTTTCACTCAAGCCCAATGTCGCGCCGACTTCCTGATGGCTCAGGCCGTTGAAATAGCGCAGCAACACCGCCTGGCGGTCCTGTTCGCCAAGCCGGCCCACGGCTTCGTCGAGCAGCGGGCGGATTTCTTTCCAATTCGTGTCCGGCAGGGATGAATCATGGTGCATGGCGGCGGCCTCCTGTTCGCGGGTGCGGCGGCGTTCTTCACCGCGGATGAGGTTGATGGCGGAATAGCGGGTTGTCGTGTGCAGCCAGCCGACGAGGGTGGGGTAGCCCAGCAACGCCCGCGCCTGCCGGGCCAGCTTGGTAAAAACAACTTGGGTCGCATCCTCGGCCAGTTGCGGGTCGCCCGCCACCCGCACCGCGATGGAGTAAACCAAATCCGTATGCCGGCGCACCAAATCCGCAAACGCGGCTTGGTCACCACGTTCGGCGTATTGGCGCAGTAATTCGCAATCGGGGGTCATCCGGCAGGGCGGTTTTATAAACTATACACCGCCTACCCAAAGAACCTGACAAAAATCTTACGTTACCCGTCCAGTAATTCTGTGCTTCAATTCTTTTGAAAAGCATACCAAAGGCCATTCTTTTTGGAAAAAACGATGTCCCTTGGACCCAGCTGCGTTTGGAATGAATACGCGATACGGTCTTCCGTGGCATTCACCGTGTAAGGGGTGGCCCCGGGAACGGGGATGGATGGATTCGCGAGTGAAGCCATGACAACCTGCAGGCCCTGCACGGCAAACGCGGCTCCGCCCGATTGATCGGCGGCATCGTGGAGTTGTTGCGCCAACTCTTCCTTGGAGGCGATTTGGCCGCTGGCGATCATCTGTTTCAATTCATCGGGTGACACGATATAATTGACGAGGCCGACATAGTCTCCAGCCTGCAGAACCTTGATCAGGGCGGGCAGGAGCGTCTGCACGTCGGCCTGTGGATTCACGTTCGGCGGCGGGGGTGTGTCCTCCGTTGCGGCAATTTCTGCCGGGGTTGCACCCGGCGCGTCTGCCGGTCGAGCGGTCGCCGGCTGACCGTCGGCAGTCGGGGCAGCGGCAATTTTTACCGCCTGCGCGGCCGGGGCCTCCACTTTTGCCGATGACGCCGCCGCCACGGGCGGTGGGTCCGAAATCGCCGTGTTGGCGGGCAGGTGCCAGCTCAATTTGATCATGAGGGCCAAGGCCAAAACAATGGCCGCGCCGAGAATTACTTTGATTTTGGTGTTCATAAGAAGTGCCAGGAAAAGCCCGCTGCCGAGACTCGCGCCACCTATCCCGGCCAACGAAACCGGGGTAATTTTTTCCGCCAATCCCGCCGGCGCGGCTTGCACGGAATTCGCGCTGATGGCGGCCGCCAGCAAAGCGGAAGAGGCTTTCACCCCGCGCGAAGCAAAATATTCGCGCAGCTTTTCCAGCGCGCGCTCAATGCGTTTATTCGCCGAATTTTCGCTGAGGCCGAGGATGGCGCCGATTTCTTGGTGGTTTTTGCCCTGAAAAAATCGCAACACGATGGCGTCGCGGTCGGCTTCCTTGAGCTGGCCCACGCTCTCGTCGAGCAACGGGCGCAACTGTTCCCAATTTATTTCGGCGGCGGGGTTTTCATTCATGGTGAGGGACTCCTGTTCGCGGGCCCGCCGGCGTTGTTCGCCGCGGATGGCTTTGCTGGCGGCAAAGCGCGCGCTGGTGTGCAGCCAGCCGGAGAGCGTGGCCCGCCCGCTTAGCACGCGGGCCTTGCGGGCGAGGTCGATAAACACCAACTGCGTAGCATCCTGCGCCAGCGCGGAGTCTCCCGCCGCCTGCCGCAGCGCGACGGAATAAACCAGGTCCACGTGGCGGCGCACGAGTTCCGCAAAGGCGGCCTCGGAGCCTTCCACGGCATACTGCCGCAATAATTCACCATCGGGGGTCATAAGGGTGCTTTACCTTATAGCACCCGCCCGCCCGAAAGTCTGACAAAAAAGCGCCGTCGCCCAGTTCATTGTGGGCCGTACCACAACCCGTTCATTTTCTTGAACTTGATTTCATCGTGGCCGGCCGCGGTGGCAATGGTGGCCGGTCCCAGCCTGAATGTGGCGACATCTCCAGTGTCATTTAGCACCGGCTCCTGGCCATCAATTGAGTGCAGGGCATCAAGCAGCATCGCGGCACCGCCATGGGCGCCCAATTCCTCACGAAGTTTATTCGCAAAAACCTCCCGGGTTTGCGCCTGCAGGTCATGCTGCAATTCCTCCGGCGGTATGATGTAGTCTATCAGGTCATTAAAATCATCAATCTCCAGCAGGTGGATAAGCGTCGGCACATCGGTTTTCAAATCCGCGTTCGCCGGGACTGTGCTTGCCGTTGCCGTGAGTCCGGTGTCGGCGGAAACTGCGCCATGCGCAGGCAGGGGTGCCATCGTCGGCGTGGCCACCTGCGGCGCAGATGTCGATGCCTTGGGCAGGCTGGCGGCGACTGGAGTGGGAGTGGATGGCGTTGAACTGGCGGTTGCGGGTGCTGCGCCCGAACCGCCCAATTTGACGGCGAGAGTGGCGGCGATGGCCAGGACAACAACGATGGCGAGGATGGTTTTGGTTTTTGTGCTCATGATTAGTGCGAGTAAAAATGCGCTGCCCGCGCCCGCGCCGCCGATTCCGGCCAGCGAGATGGGGGCAATTTTTTCCGCCAATCCCACCGGCGCAGCTTGCACGGAGTTCGCGGTCAGGCTGGCGGCGAGCAGCGCAGATGATGCGGTGACGCCGCGTGAGGCAAAATGGCTCCGCAGTTTCTCCAACGCCCGTTCCACGCGTTTGCGCGCGGTGTCTTCGCTCAGGCCCAGCGCCGCGCCGACTTCCTGGTGGCTCTGGTTTTTAAAAAAACGCAGTAGGACGGCTTTGCTGTCCTGCTCGGAGAGCGTGCCCACGGCTTCGTCGAGGAGCGGGCCGATTTCCGCCCAATTGGCTTCGGGCATGATGGGTGAGTCTTGCATGATGACGGCCTCCTGTTCGCGCGCGCGGCGGCGGGACTCGCCCCGTACGGCATTGATGGCGGTGTTGCGCGCCGTGGTGTGCAGCCAGCCCACCAGCGTGTCGTAATGGCAAAGTGCTTTGGCCCGCCGCGCGAGCAGGGTGAAGACCGTTTGCGTCACCTCCTCGGCCAGCGCGGAATTGGCCGTCACGCGCAGAGCGACGGAATAGACCAGGTCGGCCTGCCGCCGCACGACCTCCGCAAACGCGGCCTCGTCGCCGTGGTCGGCGTATTGGCGCAACAAGTCGCTATCGGAGGTCATCGGCGGGCGGTTTCAGGGAATATACACCGCCCAACGCAGAATCGGACAAAAAACGCCGCCATCAGAAAAACAACGCATTGGCCGCGGGCGCCAGATACCATTTGCCGCCGACTTTGATGAAGGCGATTTGCCGCAGGTCGGGGTCGGGGGCCGACTCATCGTGATACACCGCGCGGTCCCGGTCGCTGTTCAATTCCGGCGCCTGGCCCTGCATGGTCTGCAAAACCTGCACCACCCGGAGCCTTCGTTGCTGCGCCTTCGGGTCCGCCAGCAAATTTTGCTCCTGTTGTTCCAGCTGGTCGATCACCGGCTGGGGCATTTGCGCGAGGTAGGACGGCGGTATGTATCGCTTGAACGCCGTGAGCAGTTGCCCCGATTGGATCAGGTTCACCATGTCCGGAATCGCGGTGCTCAACTCCGCCTGCGGGTCGCTGGCGGTTGGGGCCGCGGCTGTCCCTGGGGTTGCCGACTTGTCCGCTGGAGACAGGGCGGGCGCGGTGGCTTGTGCGCCTGCGGTATTCGCGGCCGGTGATGCGGCCGTCGGCGTCGCGTCCGGCGACTCCAGACCTGGTGCGTCGGCAAACTTATCCAGCATGTATACCAGCGCCAGCAACAGCACCAAAACAAACCCGAGGCGGACGTAGGCCATTCCGCATCTTAGCGCAGATACCAAAATCCGTCAACCTGGACAAATTCGATGCCCCCGTTGTTGCCGGGCCCATCGGGCGGAAGGTTGCCCGGCTCAACCTTGTAGGTGGCGTGCTTGCCGTCCGCGCTTATTTCCGGCTCCTGGCCCTGGACGCTTTGCAGGGTTTGCAGCAGTTGGCTGATTTTGCTGCTGATGTCGGGCATCTGTTGGAAATGCGCGGCGACATCTTCGACCGAACTGGCCTGGCCGGAGGCAATCATCTGGCTTATCGCATCCGGCGGCATGGCCGTCTTGATCAGGCTGACAATATCTTGCGTTTGGAGAAAGTGGATCATGGTGGAGACGCACGCTTTCAAATCCGTCTTCGGCTCGGCCACAAAGGTTTCGTCCGCCGGTGGAGTGGGGGCGGCCGGGTTTGACGTCGCCGCGGCCACCACCGGCTGCGCCACTTGGGCCGAACGCGTTGGCGCGGGCAGGGGCGCGGCGAGCTTCGGCGCTTCAATCTTCGCAGGGGTTTTTGCATCAGCAGTTTTCGCGGCCGGCGCGGGCGGTGACGGATACAACAGCCAGGCCAGGGTGCCGGCGGCTGCGCAGAAAATGACGACGGCGAGGATGCGGGTTTTCATTTAGGGGGTGATGCAAGAGTGCCAATCGGCAGAATTGCCACAACACATTAATTGGGCATTTCTCGTCAAAAGTTACTAAAAATCGGGATTCGAGGGTGGGTGGGCGGTTGAATATCAGCGCTTATTCATACGGAAAATACCAAAGTCCATTGATTTTGACCAAATTAACCCCGCCCCAGCCCGCCACCGGTGGATCAAGCGTAAAAGTCGCCTGTTCACCCTTGGCATCCAAAGTAGGCGTTCGCCCCTGCAGTATCTGCAAAACCTCCAATAGATGGGCCTGACTGGGATTTTTGCCGTCTCCGTTGAAACCCTTTTCAAACTCTTGCACGAGTTGATTGACCGTCATGCCCCGATCCAAGTCATTTTGCAAGCTGTCGGGTGGAACAAACTCTCTGACAAAGTCGGCATAATCTCGTATTTGCAGAAGGCGCGCGGCCTCGGATACGGCTGAGGTGGGATCACCGCGCGGGTCACCCGTTGGATTATCCACCGCCGTTGCTGTCGGTGCTGTCTGCGGTTGTGCAGATGCGGTCTTGGGCGCGACCGGTGTGGACAGGGGCGCGGCGGGCTTGGATGCTTCAATCTTCGCGAGGGTTATGGCTTCGGCGGGCTTCGCCGCCGACGCGGGCGATGCCGGATAAAAAAACCACGCCAGTATCCCGGCGGCCGCGCAGACGAGGGTGACGGCCAGAATGCGAGTTTTCATTTGGAGGTTATTCAGGAGTGCCGATCGGCAAGAATGCCATTATACCTTAATTGGGCATTTCTCGTCAAAAGTTACGGAAAATCGGCGCTTCGGCATTTTCCCGCTTTCACCGGGCCGTTTCTCCCTCTACCTTCCTGGCCTTTCCCTGCTGCCTGTTTCATGGACTATTCCGCGACCAAGGACTATCTCTTCGGCCTCAAACAAAAAATCGGGCCAAAGTACGGCATTGACCGCATGCGGCTCTTCGCCGCGCGGCTCGAACATCCCGAGCGCACCTACCCAGTCATCCACGTTGCGGGCACCAACGGCAAAGGCTCCGTCTGCGCGATGCTCGAGGCCATGCACCGGCGCACGGGCCGCACCGTGGGTATGTACACCTCGCCGCATCTCGTTTTTCTCGGCGAGCGCGTGCAGGTCAACCGCGTGCCGCTGACTCCCGATGAGATTTGCGCCTATGTCGGGGAATTGCGCCCGCACGTCGAAGCCCAGGGCGAACGCGACCCCGACGACCATCCGTCTTTTTTCGAATTTATGACTGCCGTAGCATTTCTCCACTTCGCCCGCAAGAAGGTGGACCTCGCCCTCATCGAGGTCGGGCTCGGCGGCCGGCTCGACGCCACGAATGTCGTGCAGCCGCAATTATCCGTCATCACCTCGATTGGCCTCGACCACACGGAGTTTCTGGGCGAAACGCTGATGGAAATCGCCGCCGAAAAGGCCGGCATCATCAAGCGCGGCGTCCCGGTTGTGATTGGCCGCTTGCCGGAGGAGGCCGAGGACACCATCCGCACCCTTGCCGAGGGCCGTGGCGCGCCAGTGCACAGTGTGTGCGAGGTTTTTGGCGACGATTTGGAAAAATACCCGCAGACGCGGCTTGCCGGCTCGCACCAGCGCATCAACGCCGCCACCGCCACGCTCGCCGCGCAAGTGCTGCAAAATACTCTGCCGGTTTCTGACGAAGCCCGCGCTGCTGCGCTCGCGGAGGTGCAGTGGTCCGCGCGCTGGGAGAAATTTCCTTTATCCCATGGCCGCACGCTCATCCTCGACGCCTCCCACAATCTCGAAGGCGCGCAGACGCTCGACGAAAATCTTGCCCGCTTGCACGCGGAAACCGGCCGCGCGCCCATCATCCTCGTTGGCGCGCTGGGCGAGCACCGCGCGCGCGCCTTGCTCGACGTCGCCGCAAAACACGCGCGGGAAATTATTTTGCTCCAACCCCACCAACCCCGCGCCTCGACGGTCGAGGAATTGCAAAAGCTTGTTCCCGCCTCCTTTCGCGGCCCGGTGCGCCCCGGCCTGGTCGGGAAAATTTTCCCCATCCCCGGCGAGTGCGCCCTTGGCAATCCCGGCGACACCTTTGTCGTCACCGGCTCAATTTATTTGCTCGGCGAAATTCTCGAGCGCTTCAGCCATGCCACCCCCGCCGGCGAAGGCGTGTTGCAGGATAGATTATAAACTTGCGAGACGCGCCCGGGTCGGTGTTTTGCCCCTTACAGAGTATCCAAATCCTTCAAGATCTCCCGCGGACTCGAGCCGTTTTCCGGGCCGACGATGCCCTCTGCTTCGAGCAGCTCCATAATTCTCGCGGCGCGGTTGTAGCCGATTTTCAAGCGCCGTTGCAGCATCGAGGTCGAGGCCCGCTTCGTCGTGCGCAACACATCGAGCGCCTGCGGCACGAGCTTGTCGTCCCATTCTTCCTCGCCCGCGGCATCCCCGCCTTCGCCGTCCTCGGTGCCGCCCGCCTCGATTTGCGCCTGCACTTCGTCGTCGTATTCCGGGTCGCCGTTCTTCTTCAAAAATTCCACGATGGAGTTGATTTCGTCGTCAGAAACGAACGCGCCCTGCGCGCGGACGAGGTTCGCCGCGCCCGGCGGCACAAAGAGCATGTCACCGCGCCCGATGAGGGAGTCCGCCCCGCCCTGGTCAAGAATCGTGCGCGAGTCCACCTTCGAGGCGACTTTGAACGCGATGCGGCAGGGCAGGTTCGCTTTGATGACGCCCGTGATGACGTTCACGCTCGGCCGTTGCGTCGCGAGGATGAGGTGAATGCCCGCCGCGCGCGCGAGCTGCGCGAGCCGCGCCACGCAGGTTTCAATATCCGCCGGCGCCGCCATCATCAGGTCGGCCAGTTCGTCAATGATGCAGACGATATAGGGCAGTTTTTCTTTTTTAATTTCAATGACGTCCGAGTCGCGCGGCACCACCATGTCCCGCGCCGCGGCGCGTTCTTCGGGCGACAGTTCGGCGTCCAGCTCTTCGGCTTTTTTCTTCGTCGCGTCGTCGGGGACGATTTTGGCGTTGAAGCCCGCGATGTTGCGCGCACCGACTTGGGCGAACATCTTGTAGCGGTGCTCCATTTCCCGAATCAAATATTTCAACGCAGCCGGAACTTTTTTCGGATCCGTCACCACCGGCACCAGCATGTGCGGCAGACTGTCGTAGCCCTGCATCTCGACAATCTTCGGGTCCACCATGATGAAGCGCAGGTCCTTCGCCGTCATCTTGAACAGCAGCGACGCGATGATGGCGTTGATGCACACCGTCTTGCCCGCGCCGGTTGAGCCGGCGATGAGCGCGTGCGGCATCTTCGTCAAATCCACCACCATCGGTTTGCCGGTGACGTCCTTGCCGAGGACGATGGGGATTTCCGCGCTCGATTCGTGCCACGACTTCGACTCGATGATTTCGCGCAGGCACACGCTCGCAGGCGTCTTGTTGGGCACCTCTATGCCCACCGTGCCCTTGCCCGGCACGGGCGCGATAATGCGCACACCCTCGGCCCGCAGCGCCAGCGCGAGGTTTTTGTCGAGGTTGACGATTTTCTCCACGCGCACGCCGGGCGCGGGCACGACCTCGTAGCGGGTGATGACCGGGCCGGTCTGTATCTCCGTCGCGCTGACCTTGACGCCGAATTCGGCCAGCGTGCGCACGAGCTGTTCGGCGCGTTCCTCGTGGAATTCCTTGCTGTCCGTCTGCCGGGCTTGCGCCGGGGCCAGCAGGGAAATCGGCGGGAAAATATAATCACCCTTTTTTTGCGGATGCGCGGGCACGGACTTCTCGATTTTTTCCTCCGCGATTATTTTTGGCCCCGTTTCCTTCTCCTTGCGTGGCAGGCGCGGCTTCGTGGGCGGTTCGTCGCCATTGCCGAGTTTTTTAATCTGGTCAGGCGTAAGCATCTGGTTCTCCGGGCCACCGTCGGTAAACAGGGTCAAATTTTCTCCAGCCTTGAATGTGCCATGGCCTTTGATCTCCGGCATGGCAGGTTCCTTGGTGGTGGCCGTGGGCGACTTGGGTGCAACCAGCGGTGTGGCCGCGGACGCGGCGGACCTTTGTTTCGCCAACGCAATCTGGCGCGCCTTGGCCGCCGCGGCGCGTTGTTCGCGCCAGGAAATCCACGCTTGCAGCCACCACTCGAGCGACTGGCCGGGGTCATCGGTGAAAATCAGCAGCAGCCCGGCGACGTAGAAGATGCTCAGGATAATCAGGCTGCCGGCGTGCCCGAGTGGCTGGGCCATCACCCCACTATATATATATGCTCCGACCTGGCCGCCGTAGCCTTGCGGGAGATAATTCGTCGGCTCGTGATGCGACCACGCGAAAATCATGTCCGCCAGGCCGCATCCGGCGAGCAGCGTGAGCACCATCAGCGACAGTTTCCACCAGCGCACCATGTGGCTGCGGCGGAACAGGAACAGATACGCCAACCACAGCGTGAACGCCGGGATGAGAAACATGCCGGCCACGCCAAAAAGCCGGTTCGATATGGCCGCGTATGTGGCCCCGACTGTGCCGACAATTCCGTTCGACCCCCCGTTCGCGTTGCCCGCCGTGTCGGCCAGCCAGTCCGGCAGGTACACCGGCTGCCCCGGGCGGTAGCTCACGCTGGCCAGGATGGCGAACACCGCCAGCGCCAGGCAGAGCAGGGCCCAAAACGGGCGCATGGGCGAGCGCCGCGGCGCGAACACCGTCGTTTCCTTCGGTTTCGTGGCGGCGCGGGGATTGTCAGAACCTTTTTGCTTGCGGCCAAACATGCGTCGCGGTGTCGGCCGCGCGGCGGCCCCCACCGATTTTCCACGATACGCCTGGTTCTGCTGCAAAACAAGGATTATTGGCGCGGTGTGCGTAAAAGACCCGTTATTTTTGCCGCCGGAAAAGAAATCAGTTGCACTTCGCATCCCGCCGCTCAATCATCTTTGTCCCAGAGTGCGCTATATATTCATCACCGGCGGCGTTGTCTCCTCCCTGGGGAAAGGCCTGACCGCCGCCGCCCTCGGGGCTTTGCTGGAACAGCGTGGGTTGACGGTCCGCCTCCAAAAGTTCGATCCCTACCTCAACGTCGACCCGGGGACGATGAATCCCTACCAGCACGGCGAGGTCTATGTCCTCGATGACGGCGCGGAGACGGACCTCGACCTCGGCCACTACGAGCGCTTCACCTCCGGCACGCTTTCCCGCCAGAACAACCTGACCTCCGGCCAGGTCTACGAATCCGTCATCCAGAAGGAGCGCCGCGGCGACTACCTTGGCAAAACCGTCCAGG
Organism: Verrucomicrobiota bacterium; assembly: GCA_013285985.1. Lineage (GTDB taxonomy): Bacteria > Verrucomicrobiota > Verrucomicrobiia > Opitutales > JABDGR01 > JABDGR01. The sequence continues at coordinate 49,672 of JABDGR010000001.1, read as the reverse complement.
TCATCCCGCACGTCACCAACGAAATCAAGGAGCGCCTCAAGTCCGCTGGCAAGGGCGTGGATGTGCTGGTCACGGAAATCGGCGGCACCGTCGGCGACATCGAAGGCCTGCCCTTCATCGAGGCCATGCGCCAGTTTGCCCTCGAAGTGGGCAAGCAAAACGTCGCTTTCGTTCACGTCACGCTGCTCCCGTTCCTCGCTGCCGCTGGCGAACTCAAGACCAAGCCTTCGCAGCAATCCGTCGCCAAGCTCCGCGAAATCGGCATCCAGCCCGACGTGCTCGTCTGCCGCTCGGAGCATCCGCTCGATGACGACATCCGGGCAAAACTTTCGATGTTCTGCAACGTGCCCGTGCGCGCCGTCATCGAGGAGCGCGACGTCGGCTCCTCCATTTACGAACTGCCGGAGATGCTCGCCAAGGAAAAGCTCGACGACATCGTGCTCGACCTCCTGGGCCTGAAGACCCGCAAGCGCCCGAACGGCGCCTGGCGCGAAATTGTCCGCAAACTCAAAAAGCCCAAGCGCCGTGTTACCATCGGTGTCGTCGGCAAATACATCGAGCTGCAGGACGCCTACAAAAGCGTTTACGAATCGCTGACCCACGGCGGCATCGCCAACGATTGCGGCGTCACCATCGTGCGCCTCGACGCCGAGGAGGTGGAAAAAAATCCCGCGAAGATGCTGGCGAAGCTCGACGGCGTGCTCGTGCCGGGCGGCTTCGGCGGCCGCGGTATCGAGGGCAAAATCCGCGCTGTGCAATACGTCCGCGAAAAAGGCATTCCCTATTTCGGCCTCTGCCTCGGCATGCAGGTCGCCGTCATCGAGTTCGCCCGCCACGTCGCCAAACTCAAAGGCGCCAACAGCACCGAGTTTGATACCAAAAGCCCGCACCCCGTCATCCATCTGATGCCCGAGCAAAAAGGCATCAAGACCAAGGGCGCGACGATGCGCCTCGGCTCCTACGACTGCAAACTCCCGCCCCGTACGCTCGCCCGCGCCGCCTATGGCAAAGATTCCGTGCGCGAGCGCCACCGCCATCGTTACGAATTTAACAACGACTATCGCGAGCAATTGACCCAGGCCGGCCTGCGCATCGCGGGTGTCAACCCCGGGCGCGATTTGGTGGAGATTGTCGAAGTCGCCAAACACCCGTGGTTTGTCGGCGTGCAGTTCCATCCGGAATTCCAAAGCAAGCCCACGCGCCCGCACCCGCTTTTTGCCGCTTTCATCAAGGCGGCGATTGCGCGCCACGGGAAGAAATAACGTCGAAGGCGCCTAAACCAGTTTCGGCAGCCACTCGCGCAATCCCTCTACGCCGACGCGAAATTCTTTGGGCTCTGGTAACAGGCTGATCACGTGCCAGCCGCTTTCGGGAAAATCAAAAAAATATCCCGGGTGGGCGAGCACTCCCGCCCGCTCCAGCAGTTTCAGCGCGAGTTTCTCCTCATCGGGCGCCGCCGGCCGGCGCAGCAGCGCGCTCCAGCCGGCCTCGCGCGGCATCACCGCCAGGCCCTTGGGCCAGGTGAGCCCCGCCAGCACTGCGTAATTTTCCTCGAGGCGTCTTTGGATTTGCCCGCGGATTTTTTTGCCGCATTCAAAAAGCTTCGGCAGCGCCGCCTGCACCGGCGTATTGGCGGACAAATAGGCGTCGGCGATGAAGTCGAGCCGCGCTTGCGCCTCGGCGACAAGTTCCGCCGGCCCGCCGGTGTGGATCCACGCCAGTTTGAGCTGCGGCAGCCCGCAGCTTTTGGAGAGGCCGCCCAGCGTGAAGGTGAGCGCCGAACTTTTATGGGAGGCGAAAGACTCCGCGCAAGTTTTGTTCCCGACTGCAGGGTAATCCAGGAAAACTTCATCCGCGATCAGTGGCAGGCCGTGCCGGGCGCAGGTGTCCAAAAGAAAATGCGTGTCTGCGCCATTGGCTATCCAGCCCGTGGGATTGTGCGGGTGGATGACGGCGATGGCGCGCGTCGCAGGGGTGATTGCGGCCACGAGGGCGGCCTGGTCCAGGTGCCAGACTCCCGTGTGATCTGGAACTAGCGGATAGGGTCGGGCGCTCCAGCCGTCGAGCGCCGCCAGGTGCTCGATGAGCGGGTACGACGGTCGCGGCGCCAGGATTTCCACGCCCGGCTCGCCGAGGAGCTTGAAGAGCAGGCTGTACGCCTCGCTCGTGCTCGCGGTCAGGTGTAAACACGTCCAATCCACGGCATCGAGCCCGCAGCCGGGATAATAAGCGGCGACGGCTTTGCGGGCGGAGAGCAACCCGAGCGGCTCGGGAGAGTAGGGCGCCGCCGCGCCCTCCGCCAGCGCCGCGGCGATTTCTGCTGTCGGATAATCCAGGCCCGCCTGCGTGGGGTTGGTCAGCGTCAGGTCATAAATGGTTTTCTTGGCTGCGCGCCGCGCCGCCACCGCCCGCGCCAGGGCATTGTCCTCCAAAGCCGCCGGCACCCGCGTCGAAAATTGCATCGCCACCCAGCGTAGGAGTTTTAAACCAAAACACAAGGCGGGGTGGACGGAAACAGGTTAAATTGAAGTTAATTCAGCAGCCTGAAAGGCTGCAGGAACAAAGCCCAGGGTTGACCCCGCGTAAGCGGGGGAAACCCTGGGTGACAGGAACATATTATCTCCCGCCCTGAAGGGGCGGAGGAGAGTAGAGCCATGTTCCTGCGCCCTTCAGAGCGCAAAATGTTTAATTCACGAACCCCCAGGGTTTCTCTGCGTTCAACCCTGGGCTGGACTCCTTCGCCCATGCAGGGCGAAACAATAAACCCATCTTCCAAATGCATCACCGTCCCCACGCAGAATGGTTTGCGTCATCGGATAAAAAATGTGAATAAAACTCGCATGAAGCCTAAAAACTTCATCCGGATTGTTTTCCTCATCGCCATCGTGATTGTCGGCGTTTGGTGGTTCATGCAGCAAACCACGTCCACCCCGGAAAAAACGGCCGATGCGACAGCCCCCGCCAAGGCCAAAGCGCCCAAAACAATCGCGCCGCCTCAAATAGCTAAATTTTTGGCACCGTCCGTTCAGTCCAAGTCTGAAATCGCCAACGCACCATCCAAACCCACGGAGACTCCACCCGATCCCGCCGACCCCCAGACCGATTTAAAAACCGTGATTCCAGACATCGCGCGTTTATACCGGGCGGGCGATATGGCGGAATTATATCGAATTTACACAGAGCCGGCACAATTTGACCCAGTGCATTTGCAAGAACTGCAAACTTCTCAAAACCGTACCGCCGACAAAATTGTCACACCGTCCATTCAGTCCCGAGAAACTGGGGCGCAGGCTTACGAGAGGCTCGAAACCCAGACCCCGACTTTTAACACTAGTGGCGATGAAGCGACTTATATGCTCCCAGCGCCAAAACTCAGCAACGAGGGAATTGCTGTCGGTGAAACGCAAATTCCTCTAACTTTTATCAAAATCGACGGCAAATGGTATGTGAAACGTTTCGGCGACTAGCTTGGGGGGTTTGCCAATACCCATAATCCTGCTTAATTTCAAACGGACTCACTATTATCTGAAACACCCAACAGTGGACATTTCCGGAAAATCTGCCAAACTGGCCAGCCTGTGACCAAAGACTTTCCCGCACCAACCCCCGCCGCGCTCGGCTTTCGCCTGCCGCCGGAATGGGCGCCGCAGGCTGCGATGTGGCTTTCTTGGCCGAGTAATCCGGATTTGTGGCCGGGGCGCTTTGAGCGCATTCCGCCGTTTTTTGCCAACTATGCCGCCACGCTCAGCCGCTTCGTCCCCGTGCGCATCAATGCCTCCGCCGCGCAGCACGCCGAAATCCGCCGCCTGCTCAACGACGCCCGCACCGACCTTTCTGTGATAGAATTATTCGACCATCCGGTCAACGACGTCTGGTGCCGCGACCACGGCCCGCTCTTCATCAAGAACGACCAGACTGGCGAAGTCGCCGTCACCAGTTGGCGCTTCAACGCCTGGGGCGGAAAGTTTTCGCCCTGGGACCTCGACGACGCCATTCCTTCGAGCATCGCGGAGAGCCTGAATATGCGCTGTTTCTCGGGGGATATCATTCTCGAAGGCGGCGCGATTGAAATCAACGGCCCCGGCCAGCTCTTGACCACCGAGGTCGTCCTCCTCAACCCGAACCGCAATCCGGAACTCACCAAGGACGATTACACGCGCCTGCTCTCCGGCGGCCTCGGCGTGACGGAAATCCTCTGGCTGCAGGAAGGCCTGCCCAACGACGACACCGACGGCCACATCGACAACCTCACGCGGTTTTTCCGCGACGACGGCATCATCACCGTCATGCCGCCCGTCGGCGCGCAGGACGAAGCCGCCAAAATCCTCCGCCACAACCGTTTCGCCCTCGAGGAAAATTTCCGCACGCCCTCGGGCGGCCGCTTTGAAATTGCCGAGCTGCCCGTGCCTTTTCCCCCGGTCGAGGTGGACGGGCACGAGCTGCCCGCGAGCTACGCCAATTACGTCGTCACCAACGGCGCGATCTTGATGCCTTCCTACAACCGCCCGACCGACGCGTTCGCCGCGCACGCGCTGCACGAATGTTTCCCCGGCCACGAAATCGTGCCGCTCGATTGCTCGGATGTTTTGCTCGAAGGCGGCGCACTCCACTGCCTCAGCCAGCAGCAGCCGCGCTAATCCCGCCAGGCGTCGGGATATAGTTTCTCGCGGTCAGGGTCGGGGTTTTCGGCAAAATAAACCGCAAGGCGAATAAAAGGCAGGTCGTTGCCGTTTTTTAGTCTGCGGTGTACTCGGCGGATGCTAAGGGATTAAGCCCAGTTATCTGTTACATGAGGATGAGCCGGCCAGAGTAAAGGCTTCATTTGCCGACAACACTTTGGCCATGCTTTTAGTTGCGCCGATATTTTTTTAAGGGGAGTTAAGCCCAAAGATCGGCGAAAACGCAAACGGCCCGTCGGCAAAGAACCCTCATTTTCCCGGGAGAAATTTTCCAACCGGGTAAAACTACTTAGTATTTTCCATACATAGTTTTTCCTATTGCAAGTTCATCCAGCCGTCACTTAAGACACGGGCCGTTGGGCAGCCGGTTTTTTCTGCCGGCTTTCCCTGCTTAAACCCAATCCCTATGAACACCATCCTTGGTTCGCTCTCTGCGTTTATCGCAGGTTTCTCGTCGCGTTTCGCTTCGGCGTTTCGCTTGGTTGCGCTCAGTTTCTGCGGCCTGTTTGTCTTCGCGGCCTTCGGCAGTTGTCCCTTGCATGCGCTGGCTTTCCCCGGCGCCATGGGCTTTGGGGCCAACGCCACGGGTGGCACCGGCGGCACCGTTTATACCGTTACCAACCTGAACGACAGCGGCACGGGCTCCTTCCGTGATGCCGTCAGCGCCGGCAACCGCATCGTCCAGTTCAGCGTCCACGGTTACATCAAGCTCGCCTCGGCCGTAAGCTGCAGCAGCAACCTCACCATCCTCGGCAACACGTCCTCGGGAACGGGCATCGGTATCGAGGGCGCCGAAGTGTCGTTTTCCAAACACAGCAACATCATCTGCCGCTTCATGCGCTTTCGTCAGGGCACTCTCGGTGACAGTGGTGAAAGCGCCGTCAACATCGGTGGCGGCAGCAACATGATCTTTGATCATTGCTCGCTGGAGTTCGGCCAGTGGGACAGCTTTGACGCCGTGACTTGCTCGAACGTCACCGTGCAAAACTGCATCATCGCCGATCCCATCAATCAGCAATTTGGCGCCCACGTCGAAGGCAGCAACTTCACGTTCATCAATAACCTCTGGGTGAGTTGCCACAACCGCCAGCCGCTCGCCAAGGACAACGACCAATACATTCAGAACGTCATCTATAATTACGAACTCGGCTACACGGTCGCCAATACCGGCGGGATCTTCTCCCACGACATCGTGAACAATTACTTCATCACCGGACCCGCCACCACCACCCCGAGCGATTGTTTCTTCCAGATGAATATCGGTCAATCCGTGTATTCCAACGGCAACCTGCTCGATAGCAACAATGACGGCACGCTGAATGGTTCCACCGTCAATCCGACTGGCGTAACCGTTCTCACCTCTCCCTGGGCTTCCACCACCAACTCCCTCACGACGATGACCGCGGCCCAGGCTTACACCTATGTCCTGGCCAACGCGGGCGACCTGCCCCATGACCAGCTCGACCTGCTCGTCATCAGCCAGGTCCAGAAGCTCGGCCATGGCACCACCGGCACCGGCAGCGGCACCGATGGCCCCGGCACCGGGCTCTACACCAGCCAGACTCAAACCGGCCTGAGCAACGGCGGTTACGGCACCATTCCTTAGTGAATGGCTGGCTGGCTCCGGGAAATATTATTCTTCCACACAACCCGATCCCGGCCATCCCGGGGTCGGGTTTGTTTTTGTTACCATGCCCGATGCCGCCGCTTACCGGGCCTGGATGCTTTGCAGCAACTGTGCCCGTTCGTTTGTTTCCAGCCCGCGCGCCTGTTGCACGTAGTTCCGCGCCGCCACCGGATCGGTTTGCCCCCATTGCCCCAGTACTTGCGCGAACGAATTGAGCCGGATGCCGTGGTCGCCAATGCTCTCCACCCAGTTCAGGGCCACGCTGGGGTCGAGTCTGGCGGGCGTGGCCTCCGTGACCATAAAAAATGTGCTCGTGTCGTAATTTGGCCCTGAAGGAACATTCGCCAGCCACGCGGCCAGCCCGGCCGGATCCTGCCGCGCCCATTTGTACATGACTTGGTCCAGCGCATAGGCGCGTTGCTCACCCGGCGGCAGGGAAAGCGCATAGGTGGCCAAATCCGCGGGTTGCGTGGCGGGCCAGCCTTGCACCACGGCGCGAAAAACCGGGTCGCGCAACGGCTCGTCAACGAGCGTATCCAGGGCCGTCAGCGCTTCGCGTGGTTGGCTCTTGGCCCAGGCCTGGGCCGCCGCCGCCGCCCAATCTTCGCGGTAATCCGCCGGTGCTTCTTGGGCGAACCGTGCTGCCGTCAAAAACTGTTCATCCGTGTCCAGCGCCGCCACCAAGGCCGTTCCATACATGCCGGCATAGGCTGAGTTTTGCGCCAACAAGTTACGGCCGATTTCCACCGCCACCGGCTGGCGGATCGCGCCGGCCAAAACCGCTTTGAGGTCTGCGGGCACGCTTTCTTCATTCTGGGCCAGTGCCCAAGACACCGCCTCCGTTGGATCCTTTTCCCCCCAAGCCTGCGCGACGGCCAAGCCAAGCCGTCGGCGTAACTCCGGGTCTGCGCAAGACTGCGCCCAGGCCAGTGCTTCTTGCGAAGAGCGCGCGAGCATCACGCGCGCCAGCCCCAGTAGCTCCGCATCTGAACTTGTCCTGTCCCACGGGTTTGGCACCTCGCCAGTGGACGATACCGTCTTGGCTGTCGCCGGAATCACGACTGTGGTCGCATGGGCCTTGGCCGGTTCCTTCACCGAACGCGAGAATCCATAGTAACCCACCGCCATTCCGCCAAGAAAAGCCAGCCCGGTCCACTGGATAACTTTCAAGCGTTTCATGGCGTCAACTCTATGAATTCAAAAAAATCAAGACGACGGCCCTGATCCAAACCTCAAGTTTATAAATATCAATAAAATCAGCTTCCCGCCAGCCACATTTTGCCATCGCTTGCCGTAGGCATATCTCGCATGGCGCGAATTGGAACCTCAAGTTAATCCCTCCACGCATCCGGATATAATTTCTCGCGGTCGGGATCCGGGTTTTCCGCAAAATAAACCGCGAGGCGAATAAACGGCAGGTGGCTGTCGGGCGTGGTGGGTTTTCGGCGGCGCATTTCCTCCAACAGCACTTCCGGCGCGCGGCCCTGCAGCTCGAAAACATCGCGCAGCCCAAGGTCGATCAGGTCGCGTGCAACGACGACCGGCAGGCGCGGGATGCGCATGAACGGCGACGACAGCGCCGCGTAATCAACCTCTTTTTTCTTATTGGGCGGCGGCATGGTCGGGGTGGGGGGTGAGTCCATCGAGTTGCTTTTGCCAGCGATCATGCAGGTCCGCGTTGCCGGCGTCGCCAGCGAGGCCGATGGCTTCGGGCAAAATGGTTTTGAGAAACTCCGGGCTCGCCTCCGCCGCGAGGGCCTTGGTGAGCAAGTCGAGCGCCAGCGGCCGGCCGCCATTGGCCGCGGCCCAGCGCGCGGCTTCGGCGAACAACCCCAAATCCCCGCGCGTCACCGGGCCGATGGTCGCCGCCCAGGCCAGGTGCTTGAACGCGTCGAGGTCGTGGCCGAGCGCGTGGTCGAGTTGCGCGAGCGCAAAGGCCAGCGCCAAATCCGGTTGATGGTCGAAGGCCTCCTGCCCAAACGCCAGCGCATCGGCAGTATTTCCCGCTCCCTGCAACAGGTTCATTTGCCGGATGACCGTATACGTCGAATAGGCGTTCGGTGCGCTCTTGGCGCGAGCCAGTTGCTCGGGCAGGCCGAAGGCAAAAGGCCGATAGAGTGGGTCGCCGATGAAGACTTCCTGCCAGCTCAGCGCCGGCAGCGAGTAATAGGCGGCTTCGCCCGTCGTCTTGCCCGCCGCGAGCGCCTCCATGAACAAATCCAGATGGTGCGTGAAGGCAAGGTACGGTTCGTAAACGTTGCCCAGCGTGGCCGCGACCCCGCGTTCCACCAGCGGGCCGACCCATTGCTGGTCGGGGCTGCGAATCACGCTCGCGGAAAAACTGTGGATGTGGACCGCGATGGCGCCGGGCGGAAAGCGAAACTTCGGATCGGAAATCGGGCCGGAGAGATGGTCGGAATACCAGCCGAAATAAAAAGCGGGGGCGTCAAAACGATCCTGCCAGCCAAAAAGCTCCCGGTTGTGGTCCTCGCTCACGTCGAAGCCGAGCTTGCGCAGCGCCGCGCTGGCGGACTTCAGCCAGTCTTCGCCTTGCTGGTGCGGCCCGCCCATGTCGATGTACGCGCGGCCTTGCAAGCCGTTCGCTTCGCCAGCCAGCGCGCTGTCCACCAGGCCGCGCACCGCCGCCGGGTCCGGGCCGTCCAGCCGCGCGACCTTGACGACTTCCGCGCGGATAAAATTGTCCGGCTTGGCGATTTGGAATAGCGGGTTGGCGACCAGGCCCGTCGTTGGCGTCTCCGGCGCGGCGAGCAGGGCGAGTTCGCTATCCACCGCGGCTTGGTTGCTTTTCAATTCTTTATGTTCGCGCGTCAGCGCCGTTTCCACGAGGCGCGCCGGGTCGTTTTGGATCCGGATGGGCACGCCGTAGCATACGACGAGAAAATCAATTTTGTTTCCGAAGAAGACGTAGCGCAACCGTCCCTCACCGTCTTTTTGGCCGCTGACGTAGGCCGTCAGCCAGCCGTCTTTCGTCAGCCGCGCGCGCAACGGGTTGAAAATCTGCTCCACAAATTCCGTCCAGGTGATGTCCGCGGCGGTGGGTGCGTCGAGCAGGATCAGGTTTTTTTCGGGTATCTGGCGCTTCTGCATGTAGTAACGCGCGATTTTTTCCGACTCCGGCTCGCGCGAGTTGGCCACCACCACCACCCGCTCGGCGCTGGGTATATAATCATTCGCCGCGGCCACCACTGTGGCGGCACGGGCGGGCGGGGCGCCGGCCACAAGGATTGCGGCGGCGCAAAGGATGCTGCTGGCTCGGCGGCAAAGGCCCATGGTCAAAACAAACACTGGCGAAAGCATTCCGTTCCGCCAGTCTTATTCTCTTGGGGAAACACCTGAGGCCCCGCGCCATCCCGCGTTCCGCCATTGACTCGCGCGCTCGCACGCGGGATTTTGGGGAAAATGCCGGACGCCATTACTCCGCCGACCGACGCCTACGCCGCCTTCCGCCTGCCCGCGTATCGCGCCTTCTGGCTCTACCGCCTCTTTGGCTCCAGCGCCATCCAGATTCAAAGCGTCGCCGTCGGCTGGCAGATTTACCAGTTGACCCACGACCCCCTCAAGATGGGCCTCATCGGCCTGGCCGAGGCCGTGCCGGCTTTGGGCGTTTCTCTCTTCGCCGGCCATGTCGCCGACGTGATGAGCCGTCGGACTATTCTATTAATGTCGAACGGTCTGCTTCTGCTCGCCACCGCCGCCCTCGCCGCGGCTTCCCTGCCGATGTTTCACGATTTTCTTCTGACGCACCTCTGGATTATCTACGCCGTCATCTTTTTTACCGGGCTTTGCCGTGGTTTTCTCAGCCCGGCGCATTTCGGGTTGCTCGGCCAAATCGTCCCGCCTGAACTCTATGGCAACGCCTCCGTCTGGAACGCGAACGTCTGGCAGGCCGCGTGCATCGGCGGCCCGGCCGCGGGCGGGATTTGCTTCGCCTACTTCGGCGCCGCGGTGACGTACGGTCTTTCCGTCCTCGCACTCTTAATCGGCTGGGTCAGCCTTCTCCCCATCCCGGTTCAGCCGGTTACCCCGCAACGCACCGAGCAATCCGTCGTCGCCAGCATTCATGAAGGCCTCCGCTTCGTCTTCCGTAGCCAGGTTATCCTCGGCGCGATGACGCTCGATTTATTTGCTGTGCTCTTCGGTGGCGCGGTCGCTTTGCTGCCGATTTATTCAGACCAGATTCTACACACTGGCGCCATCGGCCTCGGTTTTCTACGCGCCGCGCCCGCCGCCGGCTCTGCCGTTGTCGGCGTCTATTTGTCCTATTACCCCATTACGCGCCGCGCCGGCCCGGCCTTGTTATGGAACGTCGTCGGTTTCGGCGTCTCCATGATTCTCTTCGGCATCAGCACCAATTTCTGGCTCTCTATGTTCTGTCTCTTCCTCAGCGGCGGTTTCGACGCCGTCAGCGTCTTTGTCCGCTGGACGATGTTCCAGATTGTCACGCCCGACCACATGAAGGGCCGCGTCGCCGCGGTCAGCTCCATCTTCGTCGGCTCCTCCAACGAAATTGGTGAATTCGAATCCGGCGTCATGGCCAAGCTCATGGGCACCGTGCCCTCGGTGGTTTTTGGCGGCTGCATGACCCTCGTCGTCGCCGCGGCCACGGCCCTCCTCGCTCCCAAACTCGGCAAGCTGGATCTATCCACCGTCAAACACGAGCCGTAACAAGAAGGGAGACTACTCTGCTAAGCAGAACCCAACCTATCAAACGCATCAAATCTATCCAACGCAGCCAACGGAGCCATTGCACGGAGCAAATCTAAGTGATAAAAGCCCTTGTATAACACCTCATCGGAGGGTATTTTTAACCGCTATGGAAACGCCTTATTTCAAAAACGTGGCCTTTCCGGTCATTTTTTGGGCCGGAGACCCCTCCGCCTTAGGTAAAGTTCAGGCTAATGAACTTTGCGTCTGGGGGGATGACAGGCTGAGAAATCTCCTGAATGATGCCTTTGTCCTTCGCAAAGACGGCGTCTTTGGTTACGCCTTGGACAAACATGGACTCGATATCCCCATGCGTGAGGTTGCAACGGGCAGCTAGAATCGTGGCGATTTTCATTTCATCGGCGCTTAATTGGCTGCTAAGCTCTTGAAGTTGATTTCGGTTTAAACTTACCTTTTCCAGTCCCAAGCTGACACCGTGAAATAAAAATGTGGATTGCGGTACGGCCTTGCGTTCATCAGCGGCATGAAAAATTACATTGGCGATTGAATCTATCGAGCCGATGTTGTGCATCGTCACCTTGACGGGGAGTGCCCTTAGATAATGATAAATTACTATGCCTGCAGGAACTTCGCCGCCGGGTGAAGCGAAGAGGAAATAAAGTCGTTCGGGCTTTTCGCTGGCGATAAGCTGGGCGCAAACAGCCATCAACTTGTTCGCCGTAATCTGATTAATCGGGAAAAACGAATTGAGATAAATAGTGCTCATAAATCGAGGAAATGGACTGGAAACGAAATTGATTTTAAAGTCGAGTAAAAATTTACTTAAAACTTTTATTTCATTATCATCCAACATTTTATGAATTTAATGCTTGCTATAATTCTGGAAATGAATTGAATTTGGTAATGATCCGTTACACTCGCCCCCAAAGCTGGCTGAAATACGATAAAGGCCAAGTTCTAGGCCCATTGTCCACGGCAAAGGCAATGGTTATTTCGCTGACGAGTATGCCCTATCAGCGTGAATGGGCTGATGAAATGCGGCGTATTCAACTTAAACGCGAGGTGGCTGGCACTTCAAAAATTGAAGGAGCTGAATTTACAGACAAAGAGTTAGATGCAGCCATGCACGAATCTGTGGAACAATTAGAAACGCGTTCTCAAAAACAAGCCGCTGCTGCCGCAAATGCGTATCGGTGGATTGCCCAACAGCCGGCCGATAGGCCAGTCAATGAAGAGCTTATTTGCGAAATTCACAGACTCATCGTCACGGGTGCAGATGATGATCACTGCCCACCCGGAAAACTGCGTGGCCCGGATGACAATGTCATTTTTGGACATCCAAGGCATCGTGGCGCACCAGGTGGCGACATGGTCTGCCAATCCTTCCAGTCTCTTTGCGAGGCGGTGCGGACTGAGTTCCAGGACCACGACCCACTTATACAGGCACTCGCGTTACATTACCATTTTGCGGCCATGCATCCCTTTCTCGATGGCAATGGTCGCACAGCTCGAGCATTAGAAGCCTTGATGCTTCAAAGAGTTGGGTTGCGCGAAACACCGCTCTTTATCGCAATGTCCAATTATTATTATGACGAAAAAAATGCTTACCTAAAGGCGTTGGCAGACGTACGTGCTCAAGAGTACGATTTGACGCCATTCATTTTACTTGGCCTAAAAGGTATAGAACAGCAATGCAAACGCCTATTTTCAGAAATAAAAGAGCATATTTCGAAGGCGTTATTTAGGCAAACCATGACGGAGTTAGTTGGGCGCTTAACCTCTCCCAGAAAACGTGTAGTAACAGGGCGCCAATTTGAGGTATTGAAACTTCTCTTGCAGGAAGGAGAATTAACCTTAGAGGCCATTACCGAAAAAACAAAATGGGCATACACAATAAAAAATCCTTACAAGATTTTGATTAGGGACTTGAATCAACTCATACATCTACAGGCAATACGACACCGAAAAGACGGCGAGACATATATAATTTCAATCAATCTCGAATGGCCTTCACTCTTCACCCAAACAGAGTTATCAGCTAAAATAAAAACCATGCCAAAAGCAAAAACGGTAGGTTTCTTGGCAAATTAGTTCTTATTCTCTGCTCGTCGTTTTCTGGAGAGTTTTAGGCTCTGGCCAATCCGCTCTTTAGGCGCTTGTTTAGGTCATTTCAAAATGCGTCAATATTGGCATGCCGGTTGTGCTTCCCCTGCGCCGGAAATCTGTTAACGTGGTTCCTCCATCTCCCTATTTCCATGAGCACCAAGTTCCCCCGCAGTTGTTATGACAAGACCGGCGGCCTCGTCTATTTCCCCCGCATGCTGGACAAAATCCGCCTGCACGCCGCCAGCGCCCTCGGCAAGGATTACCTCGAAAACCTCGGCGGCGGTTTTGACGCCCGTTGCTGCAGTTTCCTCGGCGTCAAATACGACGACCTCAAAAAGCAGGTCCTCGCCGGCGCCTCCGATGAAGCCGCCCTCCAGTGGTGCTTCGAGCATGGTCGTATGCCGTCCACTGACGAAATCACCGAACTCAACGAATTTCTCCTCCGGCGCGGCTGGCGCGACACCGCCACGCCCCGCCTTCATATGCGCCTCAAAGAAGCCAAACTCGAGCACCGCATCGGCGAAATCCTCACCATGTTCGATTTTATCGAAGTGGACGAGGGCCGCACCCCGCCCAAATTTCCTTAATTGATGAGAACCGAAGATAGACCCGGCCCGCCCGATGCCACCCTCGAGGACCGCCTGCTCGAATTGCTCCGCCGCAAAGATTACACGCCGATGCGCGTGGAAGACCTTGCCGCGGCCCTGCGCCTCGATCGTCGCGACGATAAAAAATTCAGCGCCCTCATTCAGAGTCTGCTGAACAAGGGCTTCATCGCCAAGGTCAAGCAGGACCGTTTTGTCATTCCCCGCGACGCCGATTTGCAAAGCGGCCGCGTCAAGTTCCGCCAGAGCGGCGTCGCCGTGTTTCTGCCGGAAGGCCCGGATGGCGCGTCCCTCGGCCCGCCCTGGCACATCCCCGCGCAGGACACCGGCACCGCCCTGCATGGCGACCTCGTCCTCGTGCGCGAAAACAAACGCGCCCGGCCCTGGCGCGCCGGCAAGCCCGGCTCCGCCGACGAGAAACACGGCCGCATCATCCGCGTCCTCGAACGCGCGCATGACACCATCGCCGGCACCCTCCGCCGCGACCACCAATTTTGGAACGTCACGCCCGACGACCCGCGCTTCGTCCGCACCGTCCTCGTCGCCGACCCCGCGCAAAGCTCCGTCTTCCCCCCGCCCAAACCGGGCGACAAAGTCCTCGTGCGCCTGCACGAATGGACGCAGCCGCACCAAAGCCCCACCGGCGACATTATCGAAAACCTCGGCGTCACGCACACGCCCGGCGCGGAGTTCAAGGCCATCCTCTATAAATATCACCTGCAGCCGGAGTTTCCGGAGCCGGTCTTGCTCGAGGCCGCGTCCATCCCGCCCGAAGTCCGCCCGCGCGACCAAGTCGGCCGCGAGGACATCCGCAACATTTTCACCATCACCATTGACCCCGACGATGCCAAGGATTTCGACGACGCCCTTTCCGTCGAGCATCTTCCCGGCGGCGATTTGCGCATCGGCATCCACATCGCGGATGTCAGCGCGTACGTCCGCCCCGGCACCGCGCTCGATAAAGAGGCCCGCGCCCGCGGCAATTCAACCTATCTCGTCGGCTGCGTCGTCCCCATGCTGCCCCACGTGCTCTCGAACGGCCTCTGCAGCCTCGTCGAAGCGCAGGATCGTCTGACGAAGAGCGTCTTTGTTACCTTCAGCGCGAACGGCAAAATCAAGGCCACGCGCTTTGCCAACACCGTCATCCGCAGCCGCAAACGCCTCACTTATCGCCAGGCCTTCGCGCTGCTCAAGGAAAACGACCTCGCCCTGCTGCGCGCCTTGCCTCTGCCGCCCGCGCATGCCACCGGTTCGACGGGCCGTCCGCTTTCCTCGCTCAACGACGCCGAACTCGTCGAGCTTCGCGACGCCGTGCGCACACTGTGGAGCCTCGCCGAGCCGATGCGCGTCGCCCGCATGCAAAAGGGCAGCCTCGATTTCGATTTTCCCGAAGTCAAAATTTTCACCGATGCCGACGGCTATGCCGACCGCCTCGAATTGATTCAAAACGACGAAAGCCACCAGCTCGTCGAGGAATTCATGCTCCTGGCCAACGAGGTCGTCGCCCGCGCGCTGCACGAGGCCGGCCTGCCGTTCCTCTCCCGCGTGCACGATCAGCCCGACCCCGAAAAATTAATCGAGCTGCGCGACTTGCTCGCCACCTTCGGCGTCCAGGCCGGCGATTTGACCCAGCGCCAGGAAATCATCCGCGTGCTCGATAAAATCCGCCGCCACCCGCAGGGCCACACGCTGAAGACGCAGTTCCTCCGCAGCTTGAAGCAGGCCTGCTACCGCGCGTCGGTGGACGGCCATTACGGCCTCTACAAAAAATTCTATACCCACTTCACGTCGCCCATCCGCCGCTATTCCGACCTCGTGGTGCACCGCATTTTCGACAATTACCTCGCCCGCACCGGCGCCGGCCATGCCGCCCCCGCGCCCGTGCGCTATAATCAGGCCGACCTCGACGCCCTTGCCCGCCACTTGAGCCTGACCGAGCGCAACAGCACCGACGCCGAGCGCGAGACCGTGAAGCTCAAGCTCCTCGAATTTTTCGAGCGCGAGGCCCAGCGCACCCCGCGCCAGCAATTCCCCGCCCTCATCACGGACATCCGCAACCACGGCTTCTTCATCGAGCTCCGCGAATCCATGGCCTACGGCTTCGTCCCGCTCTCCTCGCTGCAGGACGATTTGTATTCCATCTCCGCCGACGGCCGCGAACTCGTCGGCCGCCGCACCCGGCGCAAATTCTCCCTCGGCCAGGAAATTCCCGTCGAAGTCTTCCGCGTGGACCGCTACAAGCGCCAGATTGACTTCCGCGTCGTCCAGGAAGGCGGCCCGCGCACCTCCGGCCAGCAGCGTGAAAATTCTTCCGTCACGCCCGCGATGGTTTCACAGAATAGAAAGATGCGCCCCGGCCAGCGCCAGGACCGCCATCAACCCCCGCGCTCGCACAAAGATAACCGCCGCCGCCGCCGGCGGTAGGGTAGGGCCCGGCGGGCCTAGCGATTTGGTCTTTGGCCTGTGGCGGCTTGACGCCGCTTTTATCGCGTTTGGAGTTGGTGAAATCCCCGGAGGGACGACCTCCGTGTCGTCCGTTTTTGGTATAAATCCTCCCTTGTAATAGGTTGTTTTCAAACTTTACCCGGCAGCCTGAAAGGCTGCTGGAGCAAAGCCCAGGGTTGAGCGAAGCGATACCCTGGGTAATGGGAACATATTATATCTCCCGCCCTGTAAGGGCGGAGGAGAATGGAGCCATGCTCCTGCGCCCCTACAGGGCGCAAAATACATCCGTTACTAATTCCCAGGGTTTCGCTTCGCCCAACCCGTGGGCTGGATTCCTCCGCGCCTTCAGGGCGAAAAAGAACAAAGCCAAAATTCAAGCTGATTTGCTGCCGGCTAACAGAAGTGTTTGCCTTCTTGGATACAAAATGCGAAGAAAAACGCCATGAGGCCTAAAAACTTCACCTTGGCTGTTCTCATCGTTGTCCTCGCCGGTATGGGCATTTGGTGGTTTCTGCGCCCCGCCGCAACTGTCCCGGAAAAAACTGCCTCTGCGCCTGCGCCGAGCAAAACTACTGTGCCTTCGCTGAGTAAAATTGAAGCACCCAAGCAAGTTGCGCCGCCGGCGCCGAATTCAGCCGCTGCGCCTGTCGCCGCCACACCGCCCAAAGACCCCAACGCCGGGTCCAGAATTGAGTTGAATGCCGCCCTCACCGATATGGCGAATTTATACCGGACCAATAACTTGGTGGCGATATTGCGAGCCTACACCCCGCCCGACAAAATCCATGAAGACCGGGTGCAAGCACTGCAAGCGCAGCAGGATCAGATTCAAGCTCGCGTGGATGCCATGGGCCGGCAAGGAAAAGAAGCCACGCAGCATAGATATGAAGCGAGGGCGCAGGCTTTCGAAGCCCTCTTGAATCAGGCGCCTATTTTTAACGCTGCTGGTGACGAAGCCACTTATATTTACACTACCCCATCAATGTCCGACTTGGAAAACGGCGCGTTCACCACTTCCGATATTCATAACTCCTTGGTCTTCGTCAAAATCAACGGCAAGTGGTATATGAAACCGGATGACGCAGGGAATTAGTCCAGCAATTTTTTGGCCTGCGGCGGCTTGACGCCGCTTTTGCCTTCTCTCTCAGTATTGACTCCCGCCTTCACGCATGGCTCAACTAGCCGCTTTCCTATGATTCGGCTTCGCTCCACTTTCCTCGGCTTCGCCCTCCTCCTCGCGCTCGCGGTTTCCGCATCCGCTGACGAGGGCATGTGGCTTTATACCGCGCCGCCGCGCGCCCAGATTAAGGCGAAATACGGCTTCGACCTCACCGACGCCTGGCTCGACAACCTGATGAAGTCCAGCGTGCGCTTCATCAGCGGTGGCTCCGGCTCGTTCGTCAGTGGCGACGGCCTCGTCATCACCAACTTCCACATCGGCCGCGGCGACCTGCTGAAAATGAGCAACGCCGAGCACAATTACGTGCGCGACGGCTTTTACGCCAAAACCCCCGCCGAGGAAATGAAGTGCCTCGACCTCGAGCTGAACGTGCTCCAGTCCATCGAGGATGTCACTGCGCGCGTCAACGCCGCCGTCCCCGCCGACGCCACGGGCACGGACGCCGCGCTCGCCCGCCGCAAAATTTTCGCCGACATCGAAAAAGAATCGCTCGACCAGACCGGCCTGCGCAGCGATGTCGTCACGCTCTACCAGGGCGGCGTGTACCACCTCTACCGCTACAAACGTTATACCGACATCCGCATTGTCTTCGCGCCCGAGGAGCAGGCGGCGGATTTCGGCGGCGACCCCGACAACTTCGAGTTCCCGCGCTTCGACCTCGATATCTGCATCTTCCGCGTTTACGAAAACGGCCAGCCCGTGCACCCCGCGCACTTTTTAAAATGGTCCGCCACCGGCGCGCAGGACGGTGAGCTGACGTTTGTCTCCGGCCACCCCGGCACCACGCGCCGCCTGCTGACGATTCCCGAAATCGAATACATGCGCGACAGCCAGCTTCCTTATTACCTGCAGGTCATCAAACGCCGCGAGGTGTTGTACTCCGTCTGGAGCGGCCGCGCCGATGAAAACGCCCGTCGCGCGGATAGCGATCTGCTGAACGTGCAGAACAACCGCAAGCGCAGCGACGGCCAGCTCGCCGCGTTGCAGGACCCCGTGTTCTTCGGCGCGAAAGTCGCCGCCGAGCAGGCCTTCAAGCAGCAGCTCGCCGCCACCCCCAATGGCAAGGACGCCCTCGCCGCCTTTGACCGCATCGTCGCCGCGCAAAAAATTATCACCGGCCTGGAGCCGCGCTTTCGTCTGCTTGAGGATGGTGCCGGCTTCAACTCCGCGTCCTTCTCGCTCGCTCGCCGCCTCCTCCGCGCCGGGGCCGAGCGCCCCAAGCCCAACGGCGAGCGCCTGCCGGAATTTTCTGACGCCAAGCGCGAGTCCTTCGAGCAACTCCTTTTTTCCAACGCGCCGATTTATTCCGATTTCGAAATTCTCAAGCTCGCGGACTCGTTAGGCTATCTGGTCGAGCAATTCGGCGCAGACGACCCCCTCGTTCAATCCGTTCTCGCCGGTAAATCCCCGCGCGACCGCGCCGCCGAATTGATTAACACCACGCAGGTGCGCGACCTCGCCTTCCGCAAAAAACTCTACGAAGGCGGCGCGGACGCCGTGGCCGCCGCGCACGACCCGATGATTGAGCTCGCCCGCGTCATCGACCCCGAGTCCCGCGCCCTGCGCAAGACCGTCGAGGCGCAGCAGGAAATCATCCAGGAGGCCCACGCCGTCATCGAGAAAGCCCGCTTCGCCCTCGAGGGCACGAATAATTATCCCGACGCCACCTTCACTCTGCGCCTCGCCTACGGTCCGGTGAAAAGTTATGAGGAAAACGGCCAGACCATCCCCGCGCTCACGACCTTTGCCGGCCTTTTCGCCCGCGACGACGCCCACCACAACCGCGAACCCTTCGGCCTGCCGGCGCGCTGGCTCGCGAAAAAATCCGCGGTCGATTTGACGACTCCGCTCAATTTCGTGAACACCGCCGACATCATCGGCGGCAACTCCGGCAGTCCCGTCGTCAACGAAGCGGGCGAATTCGTCGGCATCATCTTCGACGGCAACATCCAGTCCCTCTCCGGCGATTATGGTTATTCCGACGTGCAGACCCGCTCCGTCAGTGTCCACAGCGCCGGCATTCTCGAAGCCCTCCGCAAAATCTACGACGCCCCGGCATTAGCCGCCGAACTCTTCAACGGCCATCGGTAAGCCGCGTATCGTTCCGGAGGGACGACCTCCGTGTCGCCCGCGGGCGCAACAAGTTTGCGCCCCTACGAGAACGCACGATTGCCTTTGTAGGGGCGCAGTCTTGCTGCGCCCGCTTTTGCCTGCCTCGTTTCGTAGCGCGGTGCTTTAGCCCGCGCGTGGGAACAATCGATGTAGGCTGAAGCGCGGGCTAAAGCACCGCGCTACGAAAATGCGTCAATACCGCGCGGAAGTAATTGCCTATTCGGCTATAAATTGCGAAGAACACCCGCATGAAGTCGCCAAACTTCATCCTGCGCGTTCTGGTCACCGCCATCATTGGCATACTCGTCTGGTGGTTCCTGCGCCCCACACCGAAGACCCAGGAAAAAACCGCCGCTGCGTATGCATCGAGTAATGTCGCCGCCCCAAAGCCGCTCGCGCCACCCCAAATTGCGAAACCTCTCGCCTCGCCAGTTAAGGTTAATTCGCAAACCACCACTTCCGCACCTCCAGTGGCTGCTCCTGCGGAAGCCGACCCCCAAGCCGATTTGAAAACCGCCATTCCGGACATTGTGCGTTTGTTCCGGGCGGGTGATGACGCAGCATTTGAGCAAACCTATACCCCACCTGACAAACTAGACCCAGAGAGGATTCAACAATTGCAAGCGCAACAGCAACAAATACGAGACATGGTTGCCCAGGATCCGCGTATGCTACCAATGATGCAATCGGGCATAGACACAGCAGCTCAGTCTTATGAAGCGCTCGAAACCCAGACTCCGACCTTTAACGCTAGTGGCGACGAAGCAACTTATATGCTCACAAGGCTGAAGGTCAGCAACGGGAAGGTTGTGCTCGGCGACACTCAAATTCCCATGACTTTCGTCAAAATCAACGGCAAGTGGTATTGGAAAGGGGGCGACAGGAATTAACCGAACAGGTTTGTTATCTATGTAATTCAATTAAACCGCTAACTGACCAGCTACTTTGGACTGCGGCGGCTCGACGCCGCTTTCGCTCCCTCTCTCAGTATTGACTCCTGCCCGCGCGCGTGGCTTGCTTCTCCTCCGCCATGACGAAAATTGCCGACATCCACGCCCGCGAGATCATCGACTCCCGCGGCAACCCCACCCTCGAGGTGGACGTAACTCTCGCCTGCGGCACAATGGGCCGCGCCGCCGTTCCCTCCGGGGCCAGCACCGGCGAGCACGAAGCCCTTGAACTCCGCGACGGCGACGTGCCCTCCAAGCGCCGTCCCAAAGGCGCCGACGGCAAGCGCTACAACAGCAAAGGCGTCCTTACCGCCGTGGACAACGTCAACTCCGTCATCGCCCCGGCGCTCGAAGGCTTTGACGCCACCGACCAGCTTTCCCTCGACCGCGCGATGCTCAAGCTCGACGGCACGGACAACAAGGCCAAGCTTGGCGCCAACGCCATCCTCGGCGTCTCCCTCGCCAACGCCCACGCCGCCGCCGCCGCCCTCGGCCAGCCGCTTTACAAATACCTCGGCGGCCCCAACGCCAAAGTCCTCCCCGTTCCCATGATGAACATCATGAACGGCGGCGCGCACTCCGACGCCCCCATCGACATCCAGGAATTCATGGTCATGCCCGTCGGCGCCGATTCCTTCCGCGAGGCCCTCCGCATGGGCGCCGAAATTTTCCATGCGCTCAAGAAAGTCCTCAAGTCCCGCGGCCTTTCCACCGCCGTCGGCGACGAAGGCGGCTTCGCCCCCAAGCTCAGCAGCAACGAAGACGCCCTCGAGGCCATCGCCCGCGCCGTCAAGGACGCCGGCTACAAACTCGGCAAGGACGTCTGCCTCGCGCTCGACGTCGCCGCCTCCGAGTTCTACGACTCGAAAAAGGAAAAATACATCTTCAAGAAATCCGACGGCTCCGCCCGCACCGCCGAGGAACTCGTCGCCTTCTACGCCGGCCTCCAGAAAAAATTCCCCATCATCTCCATCGAGGACGGCTGCGCCGAAAACGACTGGGCCGGCTGGAAGAAGCTCACCGTCGCCCTCGGCCACCACACCCAGCTCGTCGGCGACGACCTCTTCGTCACCAACACCGAGTTCCTCCGCCGCGGCATCCGCGAAGGCATCACCAACTCCATTCTCGTCAAGGTCAACCAGATCGGCACCCTCACCGAGACGCTCGACGCCATCGAGATGGCCAAGGAAGCCCGCTACACGGCCATCATCTCGCATCGCTCCGGCGAAACGGAAGACACGACGATTGCCGACCTCGCCGTCGCCACCAACGCCGGCCAGATTAAAACCGGCTCCCTCTGCCGCACCGACCGTGTGTGCAAATACAACCAGCTCCTCCGCATCGAAGAGCAACTCGGCCGCAACGCCATCTACGGCGGCAAACTCACCAAGCTGGATATGTAGGGTAGGGCCAGCGCTTGCGCTATGCCGTTCTTGGTAGGGCCCGACGTCCCCGGCGGGCCTAGCTCATGTTTTAAAGTCGGTTGGAATTTTGCGTAGAGGCGCAGTCTTGCTGCGCCCGATTCAGGGCGAGGTCTTGGGACTCGTCCCGCGATCGGTGGGGCGTTGTTTGAGGGTAGGGCGGGAACTTCCCCCTTTGGCCGGCGCGTCACTCGATGGCGCGCCGGCCGTTTTGTTTTTCCTGTTTCGCAGGTGCTTCATCCCTCGTTGGTTACGAAAACGAAACATTATAACCTACGCCTGCTATCGTTTTGACACCCCGGCAAATCTCTGCCTGAATTTGGGACAATTACTTACTCACGGCCAAAGGAACCATTTCCCTTGGCTTGCTCTGCGTTTCGCGAATTTTTTGTCCATGAAATCCACGGCCTCTTTTGTTCTGTCACTATGCAGACTTTTTAGGCTATTAATTCATTCATCGCGTCCCTCGTTCGCGCTTTTCTGCCTGGTTCTTTTCTTCTCCAATCCCGCCCACGCGCAAATTATCTGGACCGGCAACACCAGCACCGATTGGAACACCGGCTCGAATTGGAGCACCAACTCCGTGCCGACTTCCAGCGGTAACGTCAACATCGACGCGGGCAGTGGCAACCAGCCAGTAATCTCGACGGCCAACGCCACTGCGGATTTTCTCACGGTCGGCCTGGATGCCAATAGCACGGCCAGCACCTTGCTCACGATTCATGACGCTCATACCCTCGCCACCTCCGGCAACGCCACCATTGGCTCAGGTTCAGGTGCGACGGGCGCCGTGTTGGTCAGCGATCTGAATACGCTTTGGAGCGTCGCCGGGAATTTTTCCGCGGGCCTTTCCGGCATAGGGAATTTGACCGTGGCCCAGGCCGCCTCAGCCAATTTTACCGGCAATGATGCGAATGGCATCGGTGCGTATATCGGCGCTGACGCGAATTCCACCGGCACCGTCATGGTTGCCGATGCACTGCATAGCAGTTTTATTGGCACCCGCTCCACCCTGAATGTGAACACGGGTGCTCTGGCGCTGGGCTATGACGGTACCGGCAATCTCACGATTGCCAACGGCGGCGGGGTCAACGCCTCGGGGGTCGATGCCCAGGGCATCGGCGCATATGTCGGCCACAGCGCCAATTCCACCGGCACGGTCACTGTTACCGGCGGCACTTTTGTCTACCCCGGTTCTCCATGGTTCTCGTCTCAATTCAATGTGAATAGTGGTGCGCTGGCCGTGGGCTATAATGGCACCGGCGCGTTGACCGTGGCCAATGGCTCTGCCGCCAACCTCAACGGCAATGACGCCAACGGCATCGGTGCTTATCTCGGTTATGCTGCCAATTCCACCGGCACGGTCTTGATTCGGGATGAGCTGACTCTTCCCAACTTGGTTGGCGCCACTCAGCGGTCGGGTTTGACGCTGAATAGCGGCGCGCTGGCCGTGGGCTATAACGGCGCCGGCAATCTCACCATCGCCAATGCCGGCACCGTCCGAATCAATAGCAGTGACGCCAACGGCATTAGCGCCTATGTCGGCTACGGGGCCAATTCCACGGGCAACGTCACAGTTACCGATCTTGGCCCCATTTCCCTGGATGGATCCGCCCTGAGCGTTTTTAGCGGCGCTCTCGCCGTGGGCTATAATGGCCACGGCAGCCTTCTGGTCGCTAATGGCGGCAACGTGAGTGTTTACGGCAATGACCCGAATGGTATTGGCGCGTATATCGGTTATGGCGCGAATTCCACCGGCAGCGTTACCGTCAGCAATTTCGCAGCCAACAATGAAACATCCGTGTTGCGCGTGGGCGGCGGTGCTCTGGCAGTGGGTTATGATGGCAATGGCACCTTGCTGGTCGCCAATATCTGCTCTGTCACAGCAAATTCCAGTGATTCCCACGGTGTTGGCATGTATATTGGCTATGGTGCGAATTCCACCGCCAGCGTCACTGTTCAGGATGCCACCGTGGTGACTCTTGGTGGTGGCAGTACCCTCGCGCTTCACTCCGAGATGGACGTGACCGGTGGGGTGCTGCTGGTCGGCAATAATGGCAATGGCTCGTTGACCGTCGCCAATGGCGCCGTGGTCAATGCCCAACCCGGCGTGCTCCTGGCGAATCAGGCGGGCAGTCATGGCTCCCTGGCCATCAACACGAATGGGGTCTTGATTGTCGGCGGCCAAAACGGCCTCGCCGTCGGCAGTGGCACAGGGAGTATCAGCCTCGACGGTGGCATAATCCGTATTCCGAGCAGTGAAATATTCAACGGTTTCGGTTTCACCACCGTCGGCGACGACTTGACCACGAGTGCCAATCTGACTCTCAACAACTCGAACGCCCAGCCCGATATCATTGACACCAACGGTGCCAACGCGACGCTCACGGGGGTCATCAGCGGCGTTGGCTCACTCGGGAAAATCAGCAACGGCACGCTGACCCTGAACGCAAACGAAACCTACACAGGCTACACTATCGTCACCGGCGGCACGTTGGCGGAGGGGGCCAACGGCTCCATTTCGCCCGCCAGCACCCTGATCGTCGACGGTTCTCAGCCAACGATTAATTCCAGCTACCTCAGTGGGGTCACGAGTGGCGCCAGTGGAGCCAATTTTGCGATTGCCGCCATTGCTTCCAGTTCGTCCCCCGGCAATCCGAGTAACACGTCCGTGGGAGTAGACTTGGCCAACTCGACAGCCACGTTTGATTTCGGCGCCAATCACAGTGGCACGTTCACATCGGTGATCCTGGCCAATGGCGGCAGCATCACCGGCACGGGCAATTCCACGCTGACGAGCATCAACAATTTCCAACTCATGAATGGCACCGTGACGGTTGCGCTCGCAGGCAACGTCTCGTTGATCAAGACGGGCAGTGGCGTGGTTACGCTCACCGGCAACAACACCTACTCCAACGGCACCGCGGTTGATGGTGGCCTGATAAACTTCAATTCCGGCAACAATTTTGGTCCCGCCAATCTCACCCTTGCCGGTGGCGGCTTGCAATGGGCGGCGAACAACACCCTCGACATTTCCAGCCGCTTGAACCCGCTCGGCGCGGGCAACGACACTTTTGACACCAATGGCAACAACATCGCTTTTGCCTCGGTTGTTGCCGGCAGCGGCACGCTCGTCAAAGCCGGCGATGGCACATTGACCCTCACCGTTAACAACACTTACACCGGCGGCACGGTGCTGGCCGGCGGCTTGGTCAATTTCAATTCGCTCAATAATTTTGGCCCGGGCGGTTTCACGCTCAGCGGCGGCGGCCTGCAATGGGCGCCGGGCAACGCCCTCGACATTTCTGCGTTCGCCAACCCGCTCGGCGCGGGCAACGAGACTTTTGACACCAACGGTAACGATGTCACTTTTGCCACGAACTTGGCCGGTAGCGGCGCACTGGTCAAGGCGGGCCTCGGCAACCTCACCCTCGCCAGCGGCAATAATAGCTACACCGGCGGCACGGTCGTCACCGGTGGTCAATTGATTGTTAACGGCAGCACTGTCGGCCAAAGCAGCAGCAACTTTACCGTGGGCAACTTGGGCAACGTGACGGCTTCGTTGCTGGTTGCCAATGGCGCCAATATCGCGGCTCAAAACCTCTCTCTCGGTGATACCGATTTCTCGAACGGCACGGCGCTGGTGACCGGCCCCAACACCACGCTGAATTTGTCCGACACTTTGTACGTCGGCAACTTCGGCATCGGCAACCTCTCGGTGCTCAATGGCGGCAAAATTATCGCGGCCGGAGCCCTGCTGGCCGGTTTTCAAGGCAACGAAGCATTCATTGACCCGGTCTCGAACCAGGTGGTCGTGTCCGTCAACTCCGGTTCGGTCTTGGTCTCGGGCGCCAACTCATCCTTGATTGCCGCCGCCGGCATGAGTGTGGGCCAGGGTGGCAACGGCACCCTCACCATCGCCAACGGTGGCTATGTCGCTGCGGCTGGCTTCGGTTTCGAGCTTGGGCAAACTGGCACTGCCATAACCCTGGTCACCGATCCCGGCTCAAAATTAATGGTGAACGGTCAAATTAAGGTCGGGTTTGTCGGCTCCGGCTCCGGTAATCTCACCGTGGCCAATGGCGGCAATGTCTCCGCCGGTTCAGTCGTGGTGGGTTCTGGTATAACCGGCACCGTACTGGTTACAGATGCCAACTCAACTTTGCATACGACGGGTGATATAGCTGCCGGCAGCAATAACTTTGGCGGTGGTGGTGCGGGCAGTTTGACTGTGGCTAACGGCGGCAGTGTCACCAGTGGTGCCAATCTCACGATTGGCGGTGTTATGAATAACGATACCGGTGCCATGCTCGTAACTGGTTTCGGCTCCACGTTAAGCGTCGCGAATGATGTCATCATCGGTATCCGCGGCACGGGCAACCTCACCGTGGCCAATGGCGGAAATGTAAATATTAACAGCTCGCTCATACTGACCACGGACGCACTGGGGGGTTCGACCTTTAACTCGGCCAATGGCACCGTATTGGTAACCGACGCCAATTCGACATTGCATGTGGCTGGTGGCATCCTTGTGGGTGCCAATAGTAATACGGGTACCGGCAACCTGACTGTAGCTAATGGCGGTTTAGTTTCCGGCAGCGGAATCCTCGACATTGCCATCGGATCATTTGCCGGGCCTACCGTTGGCACAGTGCTGGTCACTGACCCCAACTCCATTTTGGCCATTGCCGATGGTATTACTGTGGGTGAAGCCGGTCATGGGACTTTGATGGTGGCCAATGGCGGGTTGGTGAGTCTCTCGTCCGGTTCCAATATTACCCTCGCTCAAAACACCGGTTCGAACGGCACTGTCAATCTCAACGGCGGCACCCTGTCCGTCGGTGGGTCCAGTGGTATTCAAGCGGGCTCCGGCAATTATGCGTTTAATTTCGGCGGCGGGACGCTCCAAGTTGCCAACACTAATTTGACCACTTCGATTAACGCCACTCTCGTTAACACCACCACCTCAACCATCGACACCAACGGCTTGAACGCCACCTGGTCCGGAGTTCTCAGCGGCAGCGGCAACTTGACCAAAATCAAACCGGGCGCGCTCACGCTTTCCGGCAACAACACCTACACCGGCAATACCATGGTGAATGGCGGGGCTCTGCTCGTTTCCAACAACGGCACCGTTTCGGCCACCGGCACGGGTGCAGTGACCGTCGGCGTCAACGGCACTCTCGCCGGAACCGGAAATGTTGGTGGAAATACATCGATTGGCGGGAAATTGCAGGCCGGCACGTCCGGCAGCGCCGGGCTGTTGAGCTTTGGCAACAATCTGGTTCTCGGCACCACCGCACTCACCCTTTTCCATCTCGGCGGCACCACCCTCGGCACGCAATACGGCTCCGTCAATGTCGGCGGCAATCTCACCCTCGGTGGCACATTTCTCCTTGGCTTGATCAACGGCTACGCGCCAGCTTTGAGCGACGCATTTTCCCTGCTCTCGGTCGCCAACACGTTGTCCGGTTCTTTTTCCAATTTTGTGCTCACCTCCTCGGGCGACGGCCTGGACTGGAACGTTTCCCAACTCGATGCCACTGGCAATCTCAGCTTGGACGCACCGACGGTCTTTGCCACCTGGGCGGCGGACTCCGGTCTCTCCGGTGCCGACGCACTGGCGACCGCCAAACCTTTTGGCGGCCCCGCGAATTTGCTCCGCTACGCCATGAATCTCGACCTGACCGCCACTCCCGTGGGCCGGCCCAGCCTCTCCACCGCGAACATCAGCGGCGTCAACTCCCTTGTCATCCAGTACCGCGTCCGCAAAAACATGACCGACTGCCAGTTGGTGCCGCGGTATTCCACGGACTTGGCGACTTGGACGGATGTGGACGCAGGAAGCATCCAGCAAGTCTCCGACGCCGACCCCTACACTGCCCAATACCAGGCCAGCGTCGCCCTGCCCGCCACCGGCGCCATCTTCCTCCGCGTCGAAGCGCAAACGGTTCCGTAAAAGGAGGAGGGCGTTTTTTGCCGTGATACTATTTGTTTGCACCGCGACGAATATGTGCTATTATGTTCACTATGCCGGATAAGCCCATTATTCCTCCTGTTGCCCAAAAACGTGGCCGAGGCGCTCAGGATAATCCGCGCAATCGTTTTGAGTCTGTTAGTTCGACCTCGGATTGGGACCAACTGCCTGCCGAGGAGCTCATGGAGCCGCGCCGCACGGACACCGTTTTCATCCCCGATATCTCGCAGTCTATTATAAGCGAGAACAACAGCCCCGACATCCCCTTCCGTAAGAGCATCAACCCCTATCGCGGTTGCGAACATGGTTGTATCTACTGTTACGCCCGGCCAACCCACGAATACCTCGGCTTCAGCTCCGGGCTGGATTTTGAGACCAAGATCATGGTCAAGGAACGCGCGCCGGCACTGCTCGAGGCCGCCTTGGAACACCCGCGCTGGGAGCCGGCGTGGGTCAACATGAGCGGGGTGACCGATTGCTACCAGCCAGCCGAGCGCCGGTTCAGCCTGACCCGGCGTTGCCTGGAACTGCTGGCGCGTTACCGCAATCCGGTGACCATCGTGACCAAGAATGCGCTGGTCACACGCGATGTGGATATACTCTCCGAAATGGCGCGTTGGCACGGTGCCGCGGTACTGGTATCACTGACATCTTTGGATGCGGATTTGGCCCGGCGGATGGAACCGCGGACGGTCTCGCCCCGGCAACGATTGGAGACGGTTTCGCGCCTGGCGGAAGCCGGTGTGCCGGTGGGGGTAAACCTCGCTCCAATCATTCCCGGACTCAACGACGCAGAGATGGCGGAGATGATTTTAGCCGCCACCAACGCCGGGGCACACTTCGCCCATTTCCAAGTATTGCGGCTGCCCTACGCCGTGAAGGAATTATTCCTCGGCTGGCTTGACCGCGAGTTTCCCGGCAAAAAAGAGCGGGTTGTCCAACGGCTCCAAGATTTGCGCGGCAGGACTGGCCGCCTAAGTGACGCCCGGTTTGGAACTCGCATGACCGGCGAAGGAATTTGGCCGGAAACCTTCACTGGAATGTTCGAACTGGCTTGTCGGAAGGCCGGATTGACGCCGCGTCTTTTGGAGTTAAACACAGATGCATTTCGTCGCCCCGGTCCGATCCAGTCGGAGCTGGCCGGGTGGGGGTGAAGCGGCGGGATCAGGTCGTGTTTTTCCTAATTTATAATGCGTTAGCTTCAGAGAACTCGAAATTGTGCTTCGATCGGGGCATTCGTCCTAATAAAAATTAAAAATATTATTATAATAATATTATTGTTTAACAAAAATCACGAAATTGACTCCGGCCGGTCAATTGGGCAGTCGGGGGATGGTTTATGGGGTAAAACACCCATTTTTGTCTGGGTATTTATACCCATGCGAATAAGGCGAAACCTAGTAGGCGTAAAATCGACCAAATATGTGCCAAAAATGTGAATAACCCGGCGGTTGCTCTCATTGCCAACGAGTTGAGAGTGATCGGAATTGTGAGCAAATGGGCATTTACCTATTTTATTTAACGTTATTATGTGGGCAAAAAGGCTCAATTTTGGGGAGGGGCTGGCAAGGGCCGTTTTCGCTCTGAAAAAAAGGTCAAAAAAAACGAAGAATACTGTTGCAGCCTACAATTTTTTTACAATAATGGAACCTAGCTGCGGAAGAACTACCTCCACCCCACAACGCGAGTGTTCCCAAACGGATTACGGGAATGCCGCGTTCAGCCCTCATCACCCCACCGCTTTACCCCGTCCGCTAATAACGATTATTACGCCGATGAATGCCCGTTTCCAATTCGTGACACGCCTGCTGTCTTCCCTCGGGAAATCCCCCTGCTGCGGCGGATTTTCCCCGGTGCAAGCGCGTTGAGCCGAGTGTGAAATCGAGCCGCGAATAGATTTTCCCCCTTACCCCTTCCCTTTAAAAATAAAAAACTCCCGCCCCGAATTTTTTACGCCACGTCAAGTGGCGGCAAGGAATCCGAAGGCGAATAATTCAACCTCGCAAGCTCACCGCGATATGAACGTCCCCCTCCAAACCTACCACCGCCGGAACAAACTCCGGCTCGGGACCACCTTTGTTTTGGCCGCCCTGCTGGCCGCGTTGTTCGCGCCCCCCGGCGTCCACGCGCAAAACACCATCTTCAAGGCGGACACCAACGCCGCGCTCGACACGGCCACGAGTTGGATTCCCGGCGTCGGCGGCGACACCACGCCGACCGCGACTGACTTGGGAATTTGGAACGGAACCGTCGAATCGTTCAACACGACCGTGACGGTGGGCAACGGGGTCACGTTCGGCGCAATCCAGCTTCTGAATCCGCAGGGCACCGTCACCATTGCGCCCAATCTGAGCAATCTGACCGCGAACCTGACACTCGCCGGCCTCGCAACCGGGTTTCAAACCGGGCCCCTGCTGGACACGACCACCCCCATCGGCATTGATTTGAGCAACTCGACGCAAAACCTGAACCTGGCGGCGAACGTGGTGTTGGCGGCGACGCAGCAATGGGTTTCCGGCACTTCGACCACGCTGAACGTGACCGGGATCATCAGCGATGGCGGCAGCCATTTCGGCCTGGAAATCGGCGGCACCAACACGAGCATCGGCACGGTGGTGCTCTCGGGAGTGAATACCTTCGGCGGCAATCTGACTTTCAACTCGGGCACGCTGTTCCTGAACAACAACGGGGCGGCGGGTGCGGGTAACCTGGTCATCACCGGCGGCAACATCAACAACAGCGGCAACACGGCGATCGTGCTTTCGACCCCGGTAATCGTCCAGAACAACTTCGTCTACGCGGGCACGGGCAACAACACGATGACCTTTAACAGCGGGGTGAACATTACCGCCAACTCGACCTTCACCGACAACGGCACCAACCTGACCTTGAACAATGTGGTTGGCCAGGGGCTCCTGACCAAGGCGGGCAGCAACGGCCGCATCATCCTGGTTGGCACGGATAACTTTGGCACGTCGACCGCCAACGGCACCACCCTGGTCATCAGCGCCGGCACCGTCCAGTTGGGCAACTTTACGAATAATGCCACGTTAACCGGCAACGTGAATGACGGCGGCACGCTGACGTTCGACCAGGCGGGTAACACCACGTTTACGAACCACATTACCGGTGCTGGTGCGGTGACCCTGGTTGCCCCGGACACGGTGATTTTCACGGGCTCGGCGGCAGCAGTAAACGCGACCCTGAACAATTACACTGGGTCAACGACCATTAATGCGGGCGGCACACTGCAACTGGGCACTGGCGGAAGCAGCACCAGCAATTTTGGCACGGTTGGCGGCGGTAACATCTCGGGTGGTAAAGTGAACATCGGAGGTGCCATCGTCGATAACGGTGTGTTAACCATCAATGAGAGCACGGCGGATGCAGTGGTCTTTGGCGGCGCGATCTCCGGCAATGGCATCATTAATATCGTCAACGGCAGTGCGGCCGTCAACGGCACGGAGTTCAATGCGACGAATACCTTTAGCGGCACGGTGAACATTGCCTCCGGCCTCGTCCTGACCCTGGGCACCAATCTTTCGTTGCAGAACGCGACGCTGAACTATGTCACCCCGGGCGGCGCCATCGCCTTGAGCGCGGCCACGATTACCAACGTCACCCTGGGTGGCTTGAACGGCAACCAAAACCTCGCACTGACCTTCAACGGGCAGCAGTCCGTCGCCTACACCATCGGGACGAACAGCCAGAACACAACCTATAGCGGCGTGTTGACGGGTAATAATGCCAACACCTCGGCCATCGGCACCTTGATCAAGACCGGGACGGGCACCCTGACCCTGACGGGCAACAACACCTTCAGCGGCACCACCACCATTACGCCGACGAACACCAACGCCACCACCGGCGCGACCCTGTTCAGCAGCGGCGGCACGATTGATTTTAACCAATTGAATAATTTTGGCGGTCCCACCTCGGCGGGCACGCTGCCCGCCATCCAGATGGATGGCGGCACCTTGCAATGGGCGCCCAACTATATTAATCCGGCGACCGGCTTTTCCAATACGGTTCCGGGGGATAACGGGGACCTTTCCCTCCGCATGTCCGGCGCCAGCATCGGCGGCTCGGTCGGAACCACCGGCAACATTCAGGCCAACACCACCATCTTTAATACTTTCGACACGAACGGCAACAACATCACCTTTGCGGCGAATCCCATGACCGCCGGTGTTGTAAGCACCAACACCGCCGGTTCTTTCACTACGGTTGACATCATCAAGGCCGGCCTTGGCACCCTGACCCTGGCTGATGGAAACTTCACGCTGAAGAGCGCGAATTCCAACGGCTCCCTCGTGAGCTTGGGCACCATGTTCATTAACGGCGGCACGTTGCAATACGGCAACTTTACAACGGGCAGTTATGCGAACACCAGCAACTCCACCGTGGACTATGCCATTGTGGACAACGCGAACATGACGGTCAGTGAAAACGGCTCGGTGACTTTCTCCGGCGTCATTTCCGGTTCGGGCAACATCACCCTGAACGGTGCCACCCCCGGTGCTACCGCGGCGTTGAACACGGGCTTTGCCAACGCCACGTCGGGGACGACCGGGCAGAGCGGCCTGACGTTCACCTCGGTGACGCCGGGCACGGTGGGCAACAACATAAAAATTGCCTATGTGATTAATACGGGCACCGTTCCGCTTTCGATTTCGTGCTCTACCGTCGGCGCGGTGACGACCTTTACGATCAATCTAGCCACTACCAGTGGTACACCCACCACAACCGCGTCACTATTTTTGACCGCGTTGGGCAATGGAAGCTTGGGGGCCAACGGTACGGCGCTCCTGGCCAATGCCACGGTGACGCTGGAGGCCGGCCCCTCCGCCAACACCGGCAATGGGACCATAGCGCTGGCAAACCTGACTGCGACTGCGCTGGCGGGCGGCACCGCCGCGGGCAACAACACAGTCAAATTTAACAATCCTAACAACAACACTTTTAATGGCAATGTTACCCTCACCGGCGGCACCCTCGACATCAGCGCCACGGAAAATGAGCTGCAGAACGCGACCTTGGTCTACCAAAACGGCACCATCAATTATGGCACCCAGCCCGTCGTGCGCCTCGGTGGTTTGACCAGCATTTTGCCCTTTGCGCTGACGAATCCCGCCACCGGCAACCCCATCAGCCTGGTCATTCAGGGCTCGCAGAATTCGACGTACGGCGGCCAGCTTTTCGGCTCGGGTAATCTAATCAAGTCGGGCACGGGCATTTTGACGCTGACCGGCACCAGCATCTATTCCGGTGGCACGGTGGCCAATGGCGGGCTGATTAACTTCAATTCGCCGACGAATTTTGGCTCGGGCAATATTACCCTGCTGAACGGCGGCCTGCAATGGGCGTCGGGAACGAACGAGGACATCTCGGGCCAGATCAATGGCAAGTTCGGCGGCTTGGTGGGCAATATTTCGCCGAATTCGGGCAACGACGTTTTCGACACGAATGGCAGCAACGTCCAATTCGCCTCGTCGCTCTCCGGCAATGGATCTTTGATGAAGGTGGACACCGGCACGTTGTCATTGGTGGCCAACAACACATTCTCGGGCGGCGTCATCGTTAATGGCGGCATACTTAACTTCAACAGCCTGCAAGCCTTGGGCACGGGCAATGTCACCTTGCTGGGCGGCACTCTGCAATGGGCCGTCAACACGCAGACAAACATTTCCAGCCAGTTGAATTCGAACCTGACCATCGGCAATGCCACGGCCAGCATCATTAACAACCTCCTCGCGAACGGCGTCTCGTCCAGCAACTTCAATAACGTCATCAACCTGACGGCTATCGGAACCAACAGCACGGTCTACGCTGCGAATGGCAACAATCTCCTCCTCAACCTGATCGGCAATGCCACGTTTGCCAACGGCACCGGTTCGGGCAACCAATCCCTGGGCCTGAGCATCAGCGGCACCACGATTAATGTGCAACTGGCCACCACCAACGGCACCGTCACCACCACCGGGCAGCAACTCCTCGCCTTACTCCAAGGCAACACGACCCTCGCCTCGATGGTGACCATTGCGGCCGGTTCGGGCAACATGTTTGCCCCCATTGCCAACGTCAGCTCCAATGCCGGTGGGACGCTCTCCACCAATTTCATCAATGGCGGCACGAGCACGCTGGACACGAACACGAGCGATGAGACGATCTCGGCCATACTGTCCGGCACGGGCGGATTGACCAAGACCGGCGTGGGTAACTTGACGCTGTCGGGCAATAACACCTTTAACGGCGTCACTGTGGTCAACAGCGGCGGTACGTTGTTCCTGGGCAGTAACCTCGCGCTGGCCAATAGCACTCTGCAGACCAACATAGGTGATGGCAATGTCAGCTTCCTGGCGCTGACGAATGCGACCCTGGGTGGCTTGAGCGGAAGCAACAACATCGACTTGTCCAACGCCTCCAACGCCGCGATGAACCTCACGGTCGGCCTGAACAACGCGAATACGACCTACACGGGCGCCTTGACCGACACCAACGTGGTGTCCGGCAGCTTCACCAAAGTGGGCACCGGCATCCTGACCCTGACGGGTACCAACACCTACAACGGCACAACCACCATCAGCGGTGGTGGCGGCATCAATTTCAATTCGAATAATGTGTTCGGCAACCCGGCGAACGCCAGCGTCACGGTCAACAATGCGGCCCTGATTTGGGCGCCGGGAACCACCACGGACGTCAGTGCAGTAATGAACACCACGACCGGCATCGGCTCGGGCTGTGTGTCCTTCATCACGAACAGCAATGATGTGGTGCTGTCGGCACGCGCACTGGCGGGCGGGGGTGGGGTGTCGGTGGTTGGCGGCAATGGCAGTGTGACCTACACTCAGACGGAGACTTACACGGGCGACACGTCGATCCTTTCGGGTACCCTCAAGTTAGGCAATATCACCAATGCGGGTTCAATTGCCGGCAATATTCTCGACGACGGCGACTTGGTGTTCAACGAGCCCTCGGCCACGACTTACAGTAAAGCTATTACGGGCAGCGGCAATGTGGAGGTCAATCAAGGCACCCCGGCGTCGATCATCACGAATCCCGGCTCCAATACGAACATCATCTATCGCTCGCAGGCGATTGGGACAGCCGGCAACGGGATCCAGGTCGCTTATGTCGCCCCCACGTTTGCCTACCTGGCCAACCAGCCGGTGACGGTGGCGTTTGGGAGCAATACGCTTACGGTAACTTTGGGCACCGACAACACCGGTACGGCGGCGAACCTGACGACGACCTTTGGCAACAACGCGGATGTGACGTTCACCGCGAACTCAACAGCCTGGTTCGGCCAGCAGGGCTCCAACATCGCCATCGTCTATTCGAGCGCAAATGCGAACAATCCGACGGCGAATTTAAGCATCACGAGCAACACGATTACCGTGAACCTGGCGACGAGTGGCGGAGTCATCACTTCAAACTCTTCGTCCATCGTGACTTTGATTAACACGAATCCGACGGCCGCGGCGTTCGTTACCGCGTCGTTGCCGGTGGGCAGCACGGGAGCGGGTAATGTCAGTGCACTCACCTCGACGGCCCTGGCGGGCGGGACGAACCCGAACTTTAGCAACGCGGCCGCGGTGGTTGCGGCGATCAATGGCAATGCGACCTCGAACGCCACGGTGATCGCGGGGATTGGATCGGGTAGTGACGGTACCGGCGTACTGAGTGCGACAGGGGGTTCCCCGTTCACCCTCGGCAACGGCGCGGCCCCGGCGCAAAGCACGCTGACCCTTTCCGGAGTCAATTCCTACACGGGCGTGACCAATGTTGATGCCGGCACGCTGGTTTTGGGTAATCCGCAGGCGTTGCAGAACAGCATCCTGGGGCTGAACAGCGGCGCGGGGAATTTCAGCTTTGGCACGCAGACATCGGCGACGATGGGCGGCCTCAGCGGCAATGGCAGTCTCGCGCTGGTCACCCAGGCGGGCGACAATCCGGTGACGTTGACGCTGGGTCAGGGTGGCGCGAGCAGCACGTTCTCCGGAACCATTTCGGGTAACATCGGCAATGGCAGTGGCTCGCTGATCAAGGTTGGCGCGGGCACCTTGACCTTGAGCGGCAACAATACCTATGCTGGTGGAACCGTGGTTGAGGGTGGCTTGATCGACTTTAATTCGCTCAAGAATTTCGGCAACGGCCCCGCGAACAGCCTGACGCTCTTGGGCGGCGGCATCCAATGGGCGCCGAACACGGCCACGGATTTGTCGAGCATCCTGAACCCCGTCCTGAATTCCGGGCCGACCAGCGACTTGAACACTTTGGACTCGAACGGGAATAACGTCCAGGTTACCACGCCGTTCTCGGGCGTGGGCGGCATTATCAAGGTCGGTTCAGGTTGTGTGACTTTGCTGGGCAATAACGTTTACCTCGGGCCGACCATAATTTCAGCCGGCACCCTGCAACTCGGCAATGGCGCCACGAACGGCCAGTTGTCGTTTTCAGCCCTGACCGACAACTCTCTCCTAGTCTTCCGCGAGGGGACGGACAGCGTCCTTACCACGGTATTGTCCGGCTTGGGTGCCTTGACGCAGGCGGGCAGCACGAACCTGACTCTGACGAACGTCAACACGTTCACGGGCAACACGACCATCACGGCGGGCTCCCTGGTAATTGCCAATTCCCTCGCTTTGCAAAACAGCACAATATCTTACAGCAACGGTACCCCGGTGGGTAATTTGATCTTCGGCAATGTCAGCACCCCCATCACGGCGGCCACACTGGGCGGCCTGAGCGGCAATCGGGATCTTATATTGCAAGAAGGGTCATTGTATGCCGGATCCGGCGTGGCACTGACGGTTGGCGCGAACAATAACTCCACCACCTATTCCGGCAACTTGAGCGGCACCGGCGGCTCACTCATAAAAGTGGGCACGGGAACGCTGACCTTGGGCAATACCAGCGTGCTGAGCGGCACGGGCAACAACACGTACACTGGCGGCACGGTCATGGATAACGGTGTATTGGTCATCAATTCGACCGCGGCAGCCACGACTAATGCCAATCTCACTATCGGCTCCGGAGGAATTACCTGGAACGGCGGCACCATTCAAACCGTTTCCGGCGGATTGTTCGACATTACCGGGTCCTGCATCACGGTAGGCAACTTTATCAACGCCACGGCCACTCCCGTCTTGACCCTCAATCTCACCCCGAGCGGTGCCGGCATTGTGCTGGCCACGCCCATCACTGGCGGCAACCAAACGCTGAACATTCAAGATTTCAAATCGACGGTGACCATCACGGCCAACGAAACCTTCACGGGCCAGTTGATCGTCACCACCAACGGCACCAGCAACGCCACCGCGAACGCAACGACCCTGTCGCTGGGCAACGCAAGCGTGGGAACAGGTGTAGGCGTGGCGGGCAATCTGGCCGGTTCAATCCAGGTTGGCGCCAACAATACGACGCTTATTTTCAACGAGCCGGGCACCGCGGGATCCAAGTTCGTCTTCAATGCCAATATCAGCTCTTCTGCGACTCCGACCAACGGGACGACCGGTTTCCTCACCCAAAACAGCCTGCCTGACTTGGACTTGGGCGGCACGAGCACCTTTAACGGCACGGTTTCCATCAATGCCGGTGCGGGCAACATTATCTTGGACAACCCCTTGGCGTTGGGCAACGCGACGTTCAATTCGGTCAACACCGGCAGTCAACTGGAATTCGGCGGTGGTGCATTGGGGAACCCCCAGTTGGGTGCTCTTTCGGGTGCGGAGAACTTCACCCTCAAAGACTTGAACGGCAACGTCGTGACTCTGACCGTGGGTAACAACGGCAGCAATTTCACCTACACGGGCATCCTGACCGGGGCAGGTGGCAGCTTGAACAAAATCGGCGGTGGCTGCATGACCATCGTTGGAGCCCAAACCTACTCCGGCCCGACCGGCTTCGGCGCCGGCACGTTGCAACTGGGTAACGGCACCAACCTCGGTTCGGTGGCCAGCACGAGTTTTAAC
Organism: Verrucomicrobiota bacterium; assembly: GCA_013285985.1. GTDB lineage: Bacteria > Verrucomicrobiota > Verrucomicrobiia > Opitutales > JABDGR01 > JABDGR01. Next base: position 11,910 of record JABDGR010000001.1, on the reverse strand, counting down.
GGTTCCGGCATCCTGGATTTCGACGGCACCGCCAGCACCCAGACCCTCGGCACCAGCGGTACCCCGGTCACGATCGTTGGCGTGGGCGGCCAGTTGATTGTCAACGGCACGTCGGGTTACGTCGTCAACTTCACGGGTGACGCCTCGGGAATGACTGGCACGACGACCGTCGCGAAGAACAACAGCCTGCAGTTGAACAACAGTGTGTCAGTCGCGATCACCAACCCCGTCACCCAGGTCGTGACCGTTTCGAATTTCGCCCCCTTGGGCGGCGCGATCTCGGACGCGGGAACTTTGATCCTGGCCATTCCCGGCACCAACACGATTTCCAATGCGATTTCGAGCAACGGTTCGCTAAACATCACCGCGGGCACGGATACGTTTACGGCCAACAACTCGTTCAACGGCACCGTGAATATTGGCAACGGGGCGACGGCGATCCTCGGCTCGCCGCTGGCGTTCTTCAATGCCACGGTGAATATCACCAATTTGGTCGCCACCAACAACGGCACCTTGAGCTTTGCCGGACTGCCCGCGGGCACGACTTCGGCGAACATCGGCGCGCTGTCAGGCAATGAGAATCTGGATATTTCCAACCTCAATTTCAATGTGGGCTTTGTCGCCAGCACGACTTACAGCGGCGTGCTTTCGAGCTCAAACGGCCAGGCCAATTTGACCATGACGGGTAACAATACCTCGTTTACCTTGACCTCGCCGCAGACGTATAACGGCACGACGACCGTCATCAATGGCTCGCTGATTCTCGGCAACCAAACGCAGAATCCCGCCACGCTGCTGTCGACCAGCACGGGCTGCATCACCGTCACATCCAATGGCTCGGTTAATTCCACACTCACCTTTAACGGCACCAACGCTGCGGCCACCTTCTCCCAAGTTGTCATTGGCAACGGCGGCATCGTGGTGGGCGGCAAATCCGGGCAAATCCTCACGATCAACTCGACGCAATTATACACGGGTGCCACCAACGTCAGCGCCAACAACCAATTGACCATCGGTGATGGCGCCACCGGCTCGATTGCGAGTGGTTCGACCTTCAACGATTCGGGCACAATCAACTTTAACCAGCCGGCCGGCCAGCAGATTATCACCAACAACTGGACCGGGGCCGGCAGCCTTGCGCTGCTGGGCGTTTCCAACATCGACTTGACGCCGACGACGACGAGCCTCAACGGCACAGTGACCATCGCGCAGGGCGCGAATCTGACCTTGGGCACCAATATTGCGCTGCAGAATGCCACGTTGAATATCACCCTGCTTAATGCCGCGACCAACGGCTCCTTCAGCTTCGGGTCCTTGACCAATGCGTCCATTGGCGGCCTGACCGGCAACGTAAATCTTGCCTTGAGCAACAATGTGTCCGCCCCGGTGGCGCTGACCATCGGCAACACGCCGACGGCGACCTCGAATTATAACGGCACCCTGACCGGTTCGGCCGTGATCACGAAAGCCGGCTCGAACAATCAGGCCTTTAGCGGCAACCTGGATACGACCGGCGGCGTCAACATCAATGGCGGCACTTTGACCTTGAACGGCACCACCAGCAACGGTTTCACCGGTAACGTGATAGTCACCGGCGCATCGGTAAACTTCACGATTAACGGTGCATTCGGCAATTCCACGAACAGTGCCCCCCAGGCCACCAACCAACTCGAACTTAACGGCGGTACGCTCGTCTTCGGTGCGACGACACTTGACCCGACGAACTCCGCCACCGGCGTGCCGAACCTGCTGGCGACCAATGGCCTGCTTGGTGGCACCAACATTTTCTCGTTGGGCGCCAATAGCACCACGATTTCAGGTAACATCGGTGGTCTGGGCAATTTGACGGTGTCAACGTCGGGCGTGGGTGTGCTGACCTTGGCGGGGATGGGTACCTTCACTGGCTTCACCAACATCAGTACCGGCACATTGACGCTGGCCAACACCAGCGCCTTGGGCGGTTCGACGTTCAATGCCACCACCGGCAAGCTCCTCTTTGGCACGCCCACCGCCTATACCTTTGGTGGCCTGAGCGGCACCGTGGCCAATGGCAGTGCCTTGACGCTGACTTCCTCCGGCGGCTCGGCCGTCACCCTCACGATAGGCAACAATAATCAGAGCACTACCTTTACCGGACTAATCAACAGCACCGCGGCAAGCAATGCGGCCAACCTGGTCAAGATTGGCACGGGCACCCTGACGCTGGCCCAAGGCGCCAATGCTTCGAATATTTCGATTCCCAACGCGTTCCTGGGCACGACGACGATCAACGGTGGCTTCATCGACTTCTCCACCCTGGGCGTGTTTGGCTCGAACACGACGGCAAACACGACGGCCCACCCGTTGGGCACCACGGGGGCGGAAATTACACTGTCGGGTGGCGGTCTCCAATGGGCGACGGGCGCAATTATCGACATGACCCGCGACGTGGTCCTCGGCGGCTCCAGCACCACATTGGACTCTTTTGACACAAACGGGAACAATGAACAGTTGTCCTACAATCTGCTGAACGGCAGCGGGGTGTTTGGGAAGGCGGGCAATGGCACCTTGACCATCACTCAGCCGGAAACCTGGACGGGCACTTCCGGCGGCGCCGGCACCGTCATTTCCGGCGGCACACTGCAAATTGGCAACGGCACGCTGCTGGGTGGTACGGGTACAAACACTACGGTCCCGAGCTTGCCGACAACTGGCATTTTGGATAATGCGAATTTGTCGATCGTTGCGGGCAGCGCCCAGACGATTAGCAGCGTCATCAGCGGCACGGGTAACCTGACCATCAACGGCACGAACGTCGGGCGCGCTTCGCTGGACACCTCGAATGTTCTGGGGGCGGGTGTGGCCAATGGCAACCTGACCTTCACGGCGGTTGCTCCGGGCACGGGTAATATCCCGCAGATTAATTTTGTGGCTGGCTCCGGCGCCAACATTCCCACCTCGGTGGCGGTAACCGGCAACCAAATCGTTGTGACGCTGGGCACAAATGGAAGTTCGGTCGTCAATGCGACGGCCGCACAGGTGTTGAATCTTTTGGTGAACAATTCGACCGTCTCCGCGTTGGTTAACGTGCAGCTGGGTTTTGGCGATAATGCGGGTGCTCTCGGCGGCGCTGCGGTTGTCGGAACCTTTACGAACGGCCTGACCCCGCTCACCGGCGGCACAGCCGGGACTACCACGGTGACGTTGAGCGGCACGAACACGTTCAATGGCACGACGAATATCGCGGCGGGCACCCTGGCCCTGGGCAGCAACCTGGCGCTGCAAAACAGCACGCTGAGCTACAATGTAGGCAACGGCAACCTGAGCTTTGGTTTGCTGAATAACGCTTCTCTCGGCGGCTTGACCGGCACCAAGGATATTTCACTCAACGTGACCAACCCCGTGGCCCTCACGGTGGGCAACAACAACAGCAGCACGACTTACACAGGCAACCTGACTGGCACCGGCGGAAGCTTGATCAAGGCGGGCACGGGTATTCTCACCTTGAGGGGCACCGCCGACAGTTATACTGCGGGCACGAGCATTACGGGTGGCCTCATCAATTTCAATAACCTCAACGAGTTTGGCACGGGCACCATCACGTTGGGTGGTGGCGGCGTGCAATTCGCTGTGGGAACGATTACGGATATTTCGCCCAACCTGAGTTTGGCTTCGGGCCTCGACACGATTGACACAAACATTCTTAACAACATCACGTTTAACACGGGACTGCACGGCGGCGGCACGCTGGTCAAGGCCGGCGGTGGCACGTTGAACTTTGCGGTGCAAAACTTCTACACCGGCGGCACGGTTATCAACAATGGATTGATCAACTGGGGCTCCTTGACCGACTTTGGCACGGGCCTTGTCACCCTGGCTGGTGGTGGTCTGCAATGGGGCAGCCTCAATACGCTCGATATTTCGCCGATAATTTCCTCGCTGAATCTCGGCAATGACACCTTCGACACCGGCGCAAACACGGTGACCCTGGGTACGGCCATGCCGGGCACGGGCACGCTGGTCAAGGCTGGTTCGGGGACCTTGATTCTGGCCAACAACACGGTGCAGGGATACAATGGATCCACAATCATTACCGCGGGTACACTGCAATTGGGCAACGGCACTTCGAACGGCACATTCAATCAGGGGCAGAATTCGTTCAGCAACGTCGTCGACAACGGAACGTTGCTCTTCAATGAGAACGAAAGCTTGCAGTTTAACGGCACGATTTCCGGCACGGGCAATCTGACGCAGTCCGGCTCGGGCAACACATTGACCCTCGCGGTGAACAACACGTTTAACGGAACCACCACCATCACCGCAGGCACGCTGCTTTTGGGCGCCAATCTGGCGTTGCAAAACAGCACGCTTAATTACATCACGGGCGGCAACCTGAGCTTTGGCACGCTGGTAAATGCAACCTTGGGCGGCCTGAGCGGCACCAAGACTCTGGATTTGGAAAACTCCGGCAACGTGGGTGAGGCGCTGATTGTGGGCGCCAACAATGCCAACACGACCTACTCGGGCGCCCTGACGGACAATGCGTCGTTGCACCTCATCGGCAGCGGCAGCCTCACCAAGATTGGCTCCGGCATGTTGACGCTGAGCGGCACCAATACCTACACCGGCAATACGACCCTCAATGGCGGCACGTTGAACTTGGATAGCGCGGGTGCCTTGGCTCCGACGGGCGTACTGGTGGTGAACAATGGCACTTTGGTGAACGGCCTGGGCGGAACCTTTAGTATTGCCAATCCGACCAACTTGTCCGGCAACGTTAACTTCAACCAGGGCAATTTCCTCTTCACCTCGGCGAGCAGCGATACTTTGGGCACAAATACGACGGTTACCTTGAACGGCACCACCGTAACGATGAATGGCACGGTCAATCAATCCGGCAACGGCGAAACGCTGTCCGTGGCGGGCGCCGGAACCTTTGCCTTCACTGGGGCGGCAAACCTCTCCTCGAACTTGAACGCGGCGCACTTGTTGGTGACGGGCAATGTCGTTAATCTGAACATCGGGACCGGCGGCTTGGTGACAGTGAATTCGACCGGCAATCTGGGCTTCGCTTCCATTGCCACCACCCCCGGCGACAATATCACCGTGACGCTGTCGGGTTCCGGCCAATACATCTCCAACTTGGAATTGGCCTTGGGCAATATTGGCGCTGCGCTTGGCACCACGAACACCACTCTAAACATTGGCGGCACAGCGAACCTGACCGCGAATGACTTGAACCTGTCGAAGGGCACGACCCAGGACGACCCGACGGACCTCAGCATTTCCAAGGTCGTCCAGACAGGCGGCAATGTGGTGTTGACCGGCAATGGCGTCGGCCTGCCGGGAAGCGGCAACGCTACGAATCCGGTGAACTACACCCTGATTCTGGGTGACCAATCCAAGATGACTTTGGGGTCGGCCAAGGCGAGCTATGCGCTGGATGGCGGCAACCTGACCACCATTGGCATCATTGCGGCCAACCTCGGCACCACGGTCAACTCGTCGGCGACTTTGATCCTGGGCGGCGGCAACCTGATTGCGGCCGGTAACAATCCGAACTTCATCACCGGGCTGACCTCCATTATTGACACCTCCGGCGGCGGCGCAGTCTTTAATACAAACGGGTTCAACATCACTCTTTCGCAAAACCTGGTGCACGACTCGACCCTCGGAGGCTCTGTGGACGGCGGCTTGACGAAGCTGGGCACCGGTATGTTGACCCTCGGCACGAACCAGGTGGACACTTATACGGGCAATACCACGATCAATGCGGGAACGCTGGGAGTATCCGCCGATGCCGCCTTCGGTGGGAATGTGGCGTCAACGATTCTCTTCAACGGAACCTCGACCTTGCAGGCCAATGGCAACTTTACACTGACCAAGACCCGGATCATCAGTCTCGCGGGTGGCGTCACTGGCACAGTTAACACGAGCGTCAACAATGTGACTTTCGGCGGCCTTATCACCGGTACAGGCGGGTTGACGGTGACGGGCAACGGCACGTTGCAACTGTTCGGGTTTAATAACTACACGGGCACGACCACCGTCAACAGCGGCACCTTGCTGCTGAATTTCAACAGCCCCGGTGCGCCGGCGACCAACATTATCGGAAACGGTGTTTCGCCCACGAATCTGGTATTGAACGGGCCGGGCACTCTGGCGGTTCAGGGTATTGTGGTGCCGGGCCAGACAAACTCCCAGACGTTTGCTTCCACGACAGTCAATGGCGGCACGGGCATCGCCAATGTCACGCTGGCGGGTGCTGCAAGCGGCGCCGGGCCGATTTTGAATCTGAATTTCGGTACGATGTCGCGCACGACTGGCGGGCTGTTGTACCTGTCGGATGCCGGGTCGGACGCGAGCCTGTCGACGAATCTCCCGTCAGTGGTGGCGGGTACGGGCGTCAGCGGCAACAATAACCTGACCTTTGTGGCAAATTCGACCAACGAAGTCGGCGCACAGGGCAACGGCATCACTATTTCTTACGTGAATCCCGGGGCAAACAATGCGGCGGCGAATTTGAGCATCACTGGCACCAACATCATCGTAAATCTGTCGACGGATTCCAGCGGTAATCTGATCGCGTCAAACAACCAGGCCAGCGTTATCCTGGGCCTGTTCAACTCGAACGTGACCGCGGAGAATTTGGTCACGGCGTCGCTCACGAATCCCCAGGTCAATTCTGGGCTGGGCAGCGTGACCACGCTTTCGACCGTGAACTTGACCGGCGGCGTGAATGTTACCACCGGGACCTTGACTTTCCAGGCGTCCTCGAACGCAACCTTGAGCCATACCCCGGTGGCCAATGCGAACGGCACGCCATTTGTGGTATTGAACACGCTGACCTCGACGGACTGGGGCGCGTACGCGAGCTCCTCGGGCACTTCCTCGATCGTGGCGATGGCGGGCACGGGTGGCTATACCAATGTCAATGCCGTGACCCAGCTCACCAACAGCGTGCACAATGCGAATGTAACCACCATCACGGATCCGGGCACCCCGGTTACGGCGTCGAACTTGCAATTGTCGACCCTGTCGTTCTTGCAGGCCACGGGGGATGTGTCTCTTAACGGAGCGGTCACGGTATCGGTTGGAGGCATCCTTGTGTCGCCATCCATGGGCAGCAATAATGTCAACTTGACGGGGATGAACTACCAGCCCCTGGCTGCTGGCGACGACATCTTGATTGTAGAGAATGACACCAGCAATAACGAAGGCCTCCTCATTGACTCGGGGCGCATCACCGGCACCACCACAAACTTGGTCAAAGCGGGTGCGGGTCTTGTGTTATTTGGTGATGACCCGACAAATTCGGAAACGCCATTTGGTGGCGCCACCTTCCTCGATCAAGGCGTTATTACGTTGTTCTCGCCGGGGGCCAATAACAATGCGCCGAACAAATTCCTGTCGAACAGCATCATTAACTTCCAAGGTGGCGGCTTGACGGCGGCGGATTCCGACACCTATCTCGGCGGTTTTGCCGGGTCGGCGAACAACCCAGACTCTCTCGGCGCTGTTACCATCCACCTGACGCCGGCGTCGAACGCGAATCCAGTTTATAGTGGTTCGTTGACGGGCTTGAATCTGTCCATAGAGGGCCCGGGCAGTCAGACGTTAACAGGTTCTGTGGCCGGGTTCACCGGGGGAGTCTTCCTGAATGGCGGTACGCTCAATGTCGGGAGTGCCACCGTGTTTTCCAATGGCAGTGTCGCGACTAATCTGTATCTGCAGGGAGGCGGACTGGACAATACGAGTGGGGCGAACATGACGCTGACCGCCCCCGCCTTCACGATTGTCAACGGGGGCGTTGTCTTCGGCAATGTCAGCACGGCGAGCAACCTGAGTTTGGGCACAGGGAACTATGCCTTGATCGGCGACAGCACGTTTAACATTGTCAACCCCAGCAGCACCTTGACGATTGCGGGCGTCATCGCCGGCAACTTCAACAATGATGGGATCAGTGTCGACACTAATTCAATCAGTGGTTTCTATCCCTCCTTTAACAGCAACAACACATTGATCAAGACGGGCCCGGGAACGCTGGTGTTGAGTGCGAATAACGCCAACGTCACGTCCAATGTGGCGGTGACTAACGGCATTCCCTCGGAAGGCTTTGTGGGCAACATCGTGGTTCTGGGTGGTAACTTGAGTTTTGGCGTATTGGCCAACGGAGCGGTGACGGACAACACTCTCGGTGGTGGCAATACCGCCACGGGCACGTCAGGCAACCTGACCTTTAACGGCACGGTTGGCACCATCACTCTCGCGGGCGGCACGCTCAACTCCGCCGCGAACCTCTCGCAGTCGGGCGGCGCGCTGAACCCCCTTGCCAACCTCACGCTGAATGCCAACCGCACCATTGATGCGGGCAATGCCTCGACGGCGGTCGGTTCGATTAACATCGGCTCCAACCTGACCATGACCTACGGAGGCAACATTGTTAACGGCGCCGGCGCGGTGGCCGGCGCGGTGGCCCTTATCGGCAACGGCACTTTGCTAATTACTGGCAACACCAACACGATGGGTGGCGGCTTCGTCATCAACAGCGGCACGCTGGACGTCAATGTCAACATAACGAACACCACGACCAGTTTGCCCTCGCCAAACTTCTCGGACGGCGCCTTTGGCTCGGCTTCCGCGCCGCTGACTTTCAGCGGATCTGGCACCCTGTTGACGGGTAATGCGATTGACCTGCAATCGGGACACAATGTGGTGGTCGGCACCGGAGTGACCGGCACGTTGAATGTTACCAACGCCCTGACGTTTGAAGGCAATATCATCGGCCCGGGCGTGTCTGGCGCCGGTGGCGGTGGCCTGATTAAGATCGGGAATGCCACCCTGACACTGAATGGCACCAATAACGTTTATGTGGGCGGCTTCACCTTGTCGGCCGGCACGTTGGACTTCCTTAGCGCCACGGCGTTGGGCAGCGGTACGTTTACCATCAATGGCGGCAGCTTTGACAATACTGCGGTAACGAGCCTGACGCTCAGCGTCCCCTTGGTGATTAACAACGGCTTCACCTATCTGGGTTCCGCCGAGGGCCTGAGCTTTGGCACCAGCACGGTGACGCTCAACACCACGCCAAACATTGTGGTGGCGAATAATACGCTGACGATGGATGGCATCGTCAGCGGCAGCTTTGGCCTGACGAAGTCCGGTGCGGGCACTTTGCAGCTGGGCGGCGCCAACTCTTACACCGGCACAACCTCGGTCCTCGGCGGCACGCTGACACTTGATCACACCCAGGCGTCGGCCCCGCAGAACAACATGTTGAATGCCGGCGCCACGCTCGTATTGGATGGCGGCAATCTGACCATCCTCGGCAAGAGCAACACGACGAACACGGAATCGGTCAGCAACACCACCCTCGCGGGCGGCGCGATTTTGAGCCTGACGAACAATGGGTCGGGAACCGGCGGCAGTGCCGGTGTACTGACGATGAACTTGAGCACCCTGACCCGCAACCCGGGTGGCGCGCTTGAACTCGTCACGAATAGTGTTAGCGGCGCCAACTCTGCAAATGTAAACGCGGTGGCCATCCCGCAGAGCCCTGCGGGCTCGATGATTACGGACTTCATCACGGGAGCGCCTTATGTGATCGTCAACGGCATCGACTTTGGCGCCAGGAGCGCCAGCGGCAATTTCATTGTTCCCTACAGCACCGTTGCGACCGACCCGGCTCACCCCTACTTTGGCGACCAACCGGCGGATGCCACCACGGTGCTGGGCGGCTCCTTGGGCGGTCTCGGCGTGAATACGGACATACCGGGAAGCAACACCAACGCCATCAACGCGTCGGGCAGTTTCACGCTGAACACCCTGCGCTTCAGCCATCCCAATGGCGGTAACGGAAACACGCTGAATTTGGGCAGCAATGTGCTGGCGGTTAACGGCATTTTGGTGACGAGCGGGGTGGTCGGCGATGCCACTATTAACAATGTGAACATCCTGAACGGCACACTGGAAGCCGGCACGGCTGGCGGTGAATTGTTTATTGCCACCTATGCTACCAACACTGGTGCGGGCAACACTGGCCCGGTCAACACGACGATCAACTCGACCATCGTCGACAACGGCGGCAAGCCGAGCAGCCTGACAATGTTCGGCAACGGCAGCCTCGTCTTGGACGGCGTCAACACCTTCTCGGGCACGCTCTTTGACGCGGGCGGCAACCTGACATTGAACAGCAACGGCAGCTCGAATTCGCAGGCGGCGCAAAATGCGACGCTGGATGTGGACAACCAGGGCGGGAATTTCCTGTTCGGCCCGAACATTGTCACTGCGAACATCGGTGGCCTGATTGGCAATGGTACGCTGAACTTGATGAACACCAATGGCCCGTCTAATGCCCCGACGCCGCAGCCGGTGACTCTGAATTTCGGTCCGCCCGCGGGAGTATTTGACGTGTTTGGCGGCAGCCTCACTGGGACCGGTGGCGTGGTGATCAACGGCCCGGGCCAGCAAACCTTGAGCGGGGTGAGCAGCTTCTCCGGCGGCGTTATCCTCAACGGCGGCACCTTGTCCATCGGTGGTGGTGCTGGCAGCACCGCCTTGGGCACGGGCAACTTCACCATTAACGCTGGGAACATTGACGCTCCTGCGGGCAATACGTCGCTCACTTCCGTACCCGTCACGTTGAACACCTCACTGTTGAATTATGTGGGCACGGGTAATTTGAGCCTCGGCACCGGTAACTTTACCTTTGGGGGCAACTCGAGCATTCCGAATGACTTCAACTTCAATGTGGCCGCCAATACGTTGACCATCGGCGGGGCGATGCTCGGCACAAGCAACATCGGCAAGTCGGGCCCCGGCACGTTGGTTCTCGGAGGCAACAGCTCCAACCTCACGACCAGCAACATTACGTCGTGGACCATTTCGGGCGGCGTGGTGTCCATCTCGAGCAACACGGCCTTGGGCCCGTCGCCAGCCACCAGTGGCAACCTTACCGGCAATACCGGCGCCTACCACTTCGTCAACCTGACCGGCAGCGGCAACGGCACCGTCAATGCAAGCAACACACTGCAATATTACGACTTCAACGGCAATCTCCAGACCCTCAACTCCGCCACCATTGGCACGTTGCAGGCGACCGCGAGCGTGGCGATGGGCGAAAACGCCAGCATCAACATCCAGGGCAACGGCATCATCAATGTTGTCACGGGGGCGACGATGGATTTGACGGAAAATAACTCCACGCTGGGTGACATCACCCCGCTCCAGGGCTCCGGCAATTTGTTCAAGACGGGCGGCGGTGTCTTAGGCGTGGGCGGCACGCCTTTGAGCACGGGCACCACGGTGGTAAACTCCACCTTCACGGGCAACATCTACCTGCTGGCCGGTTCTCTGGGGCCGGACCAATCCACGACGCTCTCGGGCAATATTTGGGGCCAGGCCGGCAGCACATTTGTCTTCATGGAAGGCAACGGGGTGACCAACTTCTACGCCTCCAACGGCGCCTCCGACGCCACTTCTTACATTCTCACGCCCAGCCCGATTAGCTCGAACAACACGAGCATTTTCCAGAATCCGCCCGGCGGCCAGAACGGTTCCATTACGGGCCAAATCCGCAGCACGGATTCCAATGTGACCTTGGAGTTGTTGTTGACCAGCACCGGCACGCTCTCGGTTAACGGCAACATGACCGGGTTCAACGGAACGGTGGCCTTGGATATACCCACAGCCGTCTCGACGAACATTCGCCCGCAAACCGGCACGGGCGCGCTCGGCGGCAATGCGACCACGACCTACAACGGCAACAGCGTTTCGCCGAACGGCGCGGTGGTTAACGGCATCCAGGTTACGCCCACCGCCCCGGGTGTCGCCAATCTTACGTTCCCGAACTTTGCCGGCACCGGCCTGCTGGCCAATGGAACCCTCCCGAACATTACCGCCGGGGCGATTTCGCCCAATGCCATCTATGAC